>CAZUXX010000350.1:1526-4797 GCA_964624215.1 uncultured Planctomycetaceae bacterium | reverse complement strand
CCTGTCATGACGGGGCAGAAGCTGTTCGTGGTCGAACCGTTGCGGGTCAACGAGACGACCAGGGACGAGTTACAGCCCACCGGCCGGACCTTCGTCGCCGTCGATACGGTTGGGGCCGGCGAAGGGGAGACCGTGCTGATTGTTCAGGGGTCGAGTGCCCGGTTTACCGAAGAAACAAAAACATTGCCGGTCGACTGTGCCATTGTCGGAATCGTCGACAGCGTCCGTGTCGGGGCGGCGACCGTCTTCAAGTCCGGAGAGTAAGCACTCCCCGCGAGGAGGAGGCGAGTCATCCCACACTTCAAACGCTCGAATGTCGGGCAGATGGGGCCGGCCCAGTCAGGTGATTCGAAGTGGAGTGACAGACTGGCTCCGGTCGACCGGGAAGCGAACCCGGCATCAGAGATCACAACGACTTGGTCGTGCCGGTGAACGAGGCCTCCTCGACTGCCGACGACCAGCACACACGAGACAGAGATTCCCATGAACGAAACCGCCATTCGCGCCGTCGTTGAGGAAGTACTCTCCGAACTGGGCAAGAAGCGAGGCCCCACCGCGGGGGCCGGCGAAGGTCAGCCCGCGAACACCTATCGTCCAGCACCCAATGGCCACCCGGGGCGCAGCGGCATTCCTGTTGTCTCCTCGGCGGCCGGCTCTCTGCCGGGGACGGCAGTGCGGCACGGAGGCAACTGGGGCGTCTTCGATTCCGTCGACGAAGCAGTGGCAGCGGCGAACGACGCCTTCATTCAACTGAGCCGCAAGTCGCTGGCGGACCGGGCGAAGGTGGTCCGGATCGTCAAGGACCTCTGCGAACGGAACGCCGAAGACTGGGGCCGCAAGGAGTTCGAAGAAACCAGGATCGGCCGCCTCGATCACAAGATCGAGAAGCTGAAGATTATCAAACTGGTGCCCGGAACCGAGTGGCTGAAATCCGACTGCTACAGCGGTGACCACGGATTAACCGTCGAAGAATACGCTCCGTTCGGAGTCATCGGGGCCATCACCCCGGCGACACATTCGCTCCCGACCCTGGCGGGCAACGTGGTGAACATGGTTGCAGCCGGCAACAGCGTCGTGTTCAACCCGCATCCGTCAGGTACCCGCATCGCCTGCGAAGGGGTGCAGGCTTTCAACCGCGCCATCGCCGATGCGATCGGGATCGACAACCTGCTGACGATTATCGGCAAGCCGACGATCGAATCGGCAAACGAGATCTTCAACCACCGCGGCGTACGCATGCTGTGCGTCACCGGTGGACCGGCTGTCGCCCGCGCCGCCCTGTCGGCCAAAAAGAAGGCTGTTGTCGCTGGACCGGGGAACCCGCCCGTTGTGGTGGACGAGACGGCAGACGTCGACCATGCCGCAAGATCAATCATTCAGGGGGCCGCCTACGACAACAACCTGTTGTGCATCGGCGAGAAGGAAGTCTTCGCCGTGAACTCCATCTTTGATTCCCTGATGGACGCCATGTCGCGTCACGGGGGCTTCCGGCTGACTCCCCAACAGGTCGACGATCTTGCCCGGGTGGCTTTCTCACCTCCGAAGGAACCGGGCGGGCATCCGATTCTGAATCGCGACCTCGTCGGCAAGGACGCCACCGTGCTGGCCAAACAGATCGGTCTGAATGTACCGCCGGGGACTCAGCTCCTTTACGGCGAGACCGATACGTCGAACCCGTTCGTGCCCGAAGAGCAGATGATGCCGTTCGTCCCCTTCGTTCGTGCACGGAGCGCCGAACATGCGATCGAACTGGCCGTCGAGTTTGAACACGGCTTTGGTCATACCGCCCTGATCCACAGCCGCAACGTTCACAATATGACCGTCATGGGTCGCGCGATGAACACGACACTGTTCGTCAAGAATGGACCCAGCATGGCCGGACTCGGCCTGGGGGGCGAAGGCTATCTGTCCTTCAGTGTGGCGACACCAACGGGCGAAGGGGTAACCAACCCGCTGACCTTCACCCGGACTCGACGCTGCGTAATGGTGGACGAGCTGAGAGTCGTCTGACGCAGACGTTCCTCAGTAATGTTTCGGGACAGACCTGTTCTGACTCCACGTGTACGGTCGTAGTAAAGAAAGCTGATTTCTCGCTCTTATGCAACTGGCCCGCATCATTGGTCGCGCCACGTCCACAGTGAAGCACCCTTCCCTTCACGGGTGGAAGCTGCTGGTGCTGCAGCCGTTGCGAAAAGACGGAGGACCGGACGGAGAACCACAGCTGGCAGTCGATTCTCTCGGAAGCGCCTTGAATTCAGTCGTCATTGCCGCGGCCGATGGCTCGGCTGCGCGGGAGATCATGAATGTGAAGACCACTCCCGTACGGTGGGTGGTGATCGGGCAACCGGATGCACAGACGTTCTGAACTCCGAGCTGCCGCGCCGCTGGCGTTGAAACCACACCATCTCTTTCCTTCGAACGTCGCCAGTCGCATCGAGAGCCAGGACTTAACAGGTCGAGAATCAGAATTCTTCAACATGCCCTTTGACGCGCAAACGATCGATCGCATTGTCGCCGGCGTGCTCACGCAAATCGGCGGTCAGCGGAAGGATCGCGCACGTCCGGACGTGGCGAGCGGAATCACTCGGAGAGAAGCCGGCCGTTCGGCTGCACAGTCCGCCGCCTCATTTGATCGTACGAGCGACAGGACCGCGTCGACCCGGCGGCAGCTGACGGAGAAGGTCATTACGGCCAGTCAGCTTGAAGGATTCTCCGAGAACGCGACAGTTCTCGTCGGAGCAAAGGCGATCATCACTCCGGCGGCCCGCGATGTCATTCGAGAGCGTCACCTGACCATTCGGCGACTCGATGCGACGGCAACTCCGGCGGTGACCGCGGAGGGAGCACTCGGCGGGAGCGTGGCCTCCATGACCGGAACACCCCTGCTCCGCAACCGGCTGATCGTGGTGACATCGAACGATGCGACCGAACAGCTCTGGTCGCAGCTTCACAGGCAATGGCAGCGTGAGCTGCTCGGCTGCCCCGACGAAGCCGCCGATCTGGCGATTGCCGAGTTGTCGCGTGGCGGGATTGACGTCGCGGTCATCCTGACAGAGCAGGCTCACCGCGCGGCTTGCATGGCGAATCGGTCTCCCGGTGTGAAGGCGGCCGTCGTCCGCGACGCCGGTGACGTCGCGAATATTCGCAGACAGATGCGCGTCAACACCTGGTGTATCGATCCGTCACGGATGAGCTGGTTCGAACTGACTCGACTTCTGAAAGCGACAACCTCCACTCACTGAATCCGGTTCTCATGCGTATTGGTGAAGTC
>CAZUXX010000350.1:0-1516 GCA_964624215.1 uncultured Planctomycetaceae bacterium | reverse complement strand
AAGCTGGCGGTGCCACTCGACGCCCGGGCCCTTGCCGGGAGTGACGCCGGACGCGGAGAACCATTTGTCGTTTACGACGAACTTGGAGCCGGGCCCGGTTCCCGGATCGGGATCAGCGAAGGGGCAGAAGCAGTTGCTCCCTTCCATCCCGAAGTGAAGCCGATCGATGCCTATAACAGCGCGATCCTCGACTCGATTGAACTTGCAGATTGACCCGTCCGCGACAGCGGACCTACAGTCAACAGAGATGTCATAACAGTAGAGCACCCCCCCCCTTGTTACCCTCTCCGGCGAGTGGCAACGGGCGTGCGAGAAACGCCTGAAAACCGAATCGTGTTGGAACGCTCGACGCATTCGCGAGCTGTCTGAATCGAAACATTCATTCACTGAAGTCCCATGCAATACCACCCTCTCTTCAACACTCCTGAAGCTCGTGAGATCAAGGACTGGATCGTCGAGATCGGCCGGCGTGTTTACAACAAGGGGTTCGCGGCGGCGAACGACGGTAACATTTCCTATCGCATTGGTGAGAACGAGGTTCTCTGCAGCCCGACGATGATCTGCAAGGGATTTATGACCCCCGAAGACATCTGCATGGTCGACCTCGACGGGAATCAGATTGCCGGCAAGAAGAAGCGGACCAGCGAGATCCTGCTCCACCTGACCATCATGAAAGAGCGGCCGGATGTGAAGGCTGTCGTTCACTGCCATCCGCCGCACGCCACGGCCTTTGCGGTCACCCGCGAAGCAATCCCCCAGTGCATCCTGCCCGAGATCGAGGTCTTCATGGGCGAGGTGCCGCTGGCTCCTTACCAGACTCCCGGAGGCCAGGAGTTTGCCGACACCGTCAAGCCGTTTCTGAAGGCAACCAACACCATCATCCTCACCAACCACGGGACGGTGACGTTCGGCAAAACGCTCGAAGAAGCGTACTGGAAGACCGAGATCCTTGACGCCTACTGCCGGATCCTGATCCTTTCCAAGCAGCTCGGCGGAGTCACGTACCTCAACGAGCAGGAGTCACGCGAACTGCTCGACCTGAAGAAGCGGCTCGGCTTTGACGACCCGCGATTCCACTTCGAGAACTGCGATTTGTGTGGGAACACAGCCTTCCGGGAAGGATACCGGGAAGGGGCGACACCCCGTGTGTCCGCCTTCGACCCTCCCCCCTCGTACCCCGGTTACCTCTCCTCGAGCGCTGACAAGCTGCTGGCGGATACCGAGGCACTTGTCCAGGCCATCACCGATCAGGTTCTGACTGCCCTCCGCTCGGTCTGACGACGGGAAGACGACAGAGACGAGGTTTGCGTCCGCTGCGTGATACGGACGAGTGCTCATTGTCTGACAGAGACGGCAACGTGCCAGCTTGAATGCGATCCAACGCGGATGGACGCATCGATGGAGTGGCCACAAAGACGCTGGACTGCGGTTGGTCAGTGCCACCCGGGAGCACTCTCCGAACACGATCCGTCGGCGCCGTGCTCACGGTACGAAGCCGTCCGGACGGCTTCGGCTC
>CAZUXX010000349.1:3938-4806 GCA_964624215.1 uncultured Planctomycetaceae bacterium | reverse complement strand
AATGCTCAGGGCTACACCAACTCCAGCCCGAACTGGTTCAACGACATCAGCTTCGGAAGCGAACACCCGGGAGGCGCGCAGTTCGCCATGGGTGATGGCAAGGTCACGTTCGTCAGCGAAAACGTGGATATGGGCGTCTACCGTGGGCTCGCCAGTCGCGACGCCGGCGAACTCGTCCAGGTTCCCTGACCGATGTCCGCTCTGCGGGGCAACACACACGTGATGTCACGCGGGACCGTCGCAGGTTGGCCGATGCCACCACCACCGACGTCCTGAACTCGCGATCGAGCCTGTCACGGCCTCCCGGCACGCAATCCCGGGAGGCCTTTTTCACTCATCAACGCTCCCCGTGATCCCTGCACCGTACGGAGACCACGTGCTTCCCCCGACGAAGAACCTCTCTGCAGTCACACTGCTCTGCGCCATCCTCACCCTCTCCGGTTGCGGTGGAAGCGATGGCCCGGTTCAGTATCACCTCAACGGAGAGATCACCTTCGACGGAAAGCCCGTACCCTTCGGACGCATCGAGTTCGAACCCGACACCACCCGCGGCAATACCGGCGGAATGGGATATGCCGAGATCGTCGATGGCAAGTACGACACCTCGCTGCCAGGTGGGAGAGGCGTGGTCGGTGGCCCGCACATCGTCCGGCTGACCGGCATGGAAAGCAGACCCCCCGCCCCTGCAGCAAACGCCGATGGGACAATCGACGAGACCGCGCCGTCTCGTCCGCAGCCACCATCGCTCTTCGGTGGCTACACCGTCGACGAGGAACTTCCCCAGGAAAACGGGGCGACAGTCAATTTCACTGTCCCGGTCGAAGCAGCCGCGACATCGTCGACGCCCGCGACACAGCAGACGCCGACC
>CAZUXX010000349.1:0-3928 GCA_964624215.1 uncultured Planctomycetaceae bacterium | reverse complement strand
CGACAGCCGGCCAGCAATCCCCGCGCACCGCCAACGACCCCTGATCTCTTGCCCCAGGGCCCGCCCGTCCGCAGAGCGCCCCGCCAACGTCTTGTCACTCAGGCAATCGAGTCGCGTCGCCCGCCTGGCCCACAGACACACCGGCCGCGAGGAGCACTTCGGGCAGCCGGCTCAGCTCTCGATACTCTGAAGGAGGTCCGGCAGACGACGAACAGCCACAGACCGCAGAACTCGCACGCAGTCGCAGGCAACTACCGTCCCGACGCCATCCCAATCGTCCCGGAAGCGATTTACAGCTCAGACGACGAGTTGTACTTGCGTGTCATCCGCCAGATCGACACCCCGAACGCTCCCAGGAGCGCTGCCGGCATCGAGAGCATAAACAGGATGCTGTACATGTAGGCCTGCGGACGCATGTTGGCCGTCCCGTCGGGATCGTCCGTCTCATTCGCAGCCTTGCACATCGGGCAGGCCTGCGCAGTCTGGGGGAACGCCATCGGCGCAGTAACCCCGAAGGCAACTGCCAGAATCAACAGCAGGCGACGCGCGAGTTTCATCACAGGCTCCAGCAGGCGCGGCAGGCCCTCATGCCGCGTTCATGAAATAGATGATAACTCCAGTGATGGAGACGTACAGCCAGATCGGGAACGTGATCCGCGCAATCCGGCGATGTCCGGCGACATCTTCCGGAAGCTGAGTCCGATCCGCCCGGAATCCGCGAACGATCGTGATGATCGCCAGAATGGGCGTCACGGCTGCCAACGCAATGTGCGACCACAGAATCGTCCGGTAGGCGGTTTCCAGCGACTTCGAACCCGCGTACGGCTTGTGACCGATCCCTGTAAAGTGTTTCAGCGCACCGTGATATGTCAGGTAGCTGGCCAAAAAGGCCACCGACACCAAAAAGGCCGTCATCATCATCCGCCGGTGCAGACGGATCGATCCGGCCGCAATCGCAGCCAGTCCCGTCAGCAGGAGCAACGTCGCCAGCCCGTTGAGCATGGCGTTCGTCGTCCGCAGCCGGTCCACCCACTGGGGAACAGAACCAGAATCCCCGGCCTCAGCCGCCGGCATGTCCTCAACCGTTCCCTCGGCTCGGGCCCCGGCCGGAATCGACGCCATGAAGCGGTTCTTCACCGGAGTCTCGATCTTCCCCTCCAGCACCCGTCGCAGGACCTGCAGTTCGTCCGCGGCGTTCGGCTCCTGGAAGTGATACCGGTATTGTCCGATCACCTTCCCCTCTGCATCCACATGCATCAGGTTCAGCGAATGGGCCAGCGCCATCGGGGAGGATTCCATCGGCTGCTTGAAGCCGTCCATGATCAGCTTCCGGATCTCGGCCGCCTCCCCCGTCAGGAATAGCCACCGGTCCGGATCCGCTGCGAACGCCTTTGACAGCTCCGCCATCTTCTCCACGGTGTCATTCGCAGGATCCACCGTCACCGTAACGAACTTCACATCCGTTCCCTGTGTCCGCTCCTGCAGTTCAAACACCTCTCGCAGCGTATACGGACAGTGCGTCGGACACCGGGCAAAGATGAAGTTCGCTACCCACGGGCTCCCCAGCAAGGTCTCCCGTGTGACCGTTCGTCCCTGCTGGTCAACGAGCGTAAACGGCGGAATCTCGTTCGAAACCGCTCCCGACCCCGCGGACGTCGGTGGCAACTCGATCGTGATAGTCGGCTGGTCCCCGTCCCGCGTTGGCACCAGCGGGATCACCTCAGCCTCCGGCAGCGGAGGAGACGGCGGACGCTCAGACTGGCCGACCGCAACGCTCGCCAGCAACAAGCAGAGAATCAATGGAATCGGGCTCGAATACCGCACAATTTCCCCGGCCGTTGGGAACCGTCAGGACTTTGTACCACTGTAGACGCCCCGCGAGCCTCAGGAAACAGGCGCCTCTCCCGGCCGCGATGCATTCTCAACCGGTGGAATCCGTTCGCAAACCCTCAGTCGGTTTCGATCGATCCCGTAATTGAAGACAATCTCCTCCAGCCTTTGAGACTCGAACGGGGATGACATGAACGCCACGCAACTGATTTCCGATTACCTCGCCGGCCCCCGGCTGCTTCGCGACGCCATCGCGGACATGACCCCCGAACAACTCGATGCGGCCCCCGTACCGGGGAAATGGTCCACCCGGCAGATCATCTGCCACATTGCTGACTTCGAGCCGGTCTACGCCGATCGGATGAAGCGGGTGATCGCAGAGGACAGCCCGAAGTTCCCCGGAGGAGATCCCGATGTCTTTGCACGGCGACTGGCTTATGCCAGCCGCGATCTCGAAACCGAACTCCAGCTGATCGAAGTCGTCCGCCGGCATACCGCATCGATCTTGAACACCCTCACGGAGGACGACTTCAGTCGCACGGGCATCCACTCCTCCGACGGACCGCTCTCACTCGAGACCCTTCTGCAGCGGATCACGGCTCACATCCCCCACCATGTGAACTTCATTCGGGAGAAACTGGCCGCCCTGGGGCTTCCCGACTGAGCAGGCTGGCTTGACGCGGTCGCTTCGGTTTTCGACGCTCCCGCCTACGCGACCGCTTCACCACAGCCGTGCCTCATGACTCAGATTCCCGACGAAGACATCCAGTTCGAAGGTGTGCTCAACGAACTCGCCTGGGATCTGCTCCAGCAGGCCCTGGCTGCATCCGAAGATCTGCGGATCGAGGTCGTCGACAGCGAAGTGGGTGGAGTGATCGACTGCGGCGTCGAAGTCACCGGCAGCCTCTCTGCCGGCCTCGCTCTGGCCGAGATCTGTTCCGCCGGATTCCTCGACATTCACCTGCAGCAAGGTGAACTCGCCGGCATCGGCTGGCCGCAGGTCTTCGTCTCGACTGACTCCCCGGTCGAGGCCTGCCTGCTCAGCCAGTACGCCGGTTGGCAAATCAAAACCGGGAAGTTCTTCGCCATGGGCTCCGGCCCCATGCGCGCCGCAGCCGGCAAAGAGCCCCTGTTCGACGACATCGGTTACATCGAGCGATCCGAACGCGTTGTCGGCGTGCTCGAAGCATCCGACCTCCCTCCCCGCGAAGCTGTCGAATTTGTGGCGCAGGCCTGCGGTGTCGAGCCACGCCACGTCGCTCTCTGCGTTGCCCCTACGGCCAGCGTCGCCGGCAATCTGCAGATCGCCGCCCGCAGCGTCGAAACTGCCATGCACAAACTGTACGACCTCGGGTTCGACATCGCCCGTGTCGAGAGTGGATGTGGCTGGGTTCCCCTGCCTCCGGTTGCAGGTGACGACCTCACCGCCATCGGTCGCACCAACGACGCCATCCTCTACGGAGGCCGGATCACGCTCATGGTCTGCGGAGACGACAAGTCGCTCGAGGAAGTCGGCCGCCTGGTCCCCTCCAGCAGTTCCCAATCCTTCGGACGCCCCTTCCTCGAACTCTTCGAAGAGGCCGGCCGCGACTTCTACAAGATGGATCCCCAACTCTTCAGCCCCGCCGAAGTCGTCTTTCACAACATCGAAACCGGTCGCGTCCACCACTATGGCGGAGTCCATCCCGAGATTGTCAAGAAGTCCTTCGGCCTGTAAGGACCCGCGGAGATCGGCGACGGCACGGATCGGTCCGAGACGGAGTTGCCCCGGCACTCACGTGCCCGGAGCCAGCTCTCCCTGCACCGTCACACGTTCAGAATCGTCCAGTGTCGTCTCCGGATAATCGCTCCGGTAATGGACACCGCGACTTTCCTTCCGCGCCATCGCCGAGACGACCATCATCCGCGCCACCAGCAGCATGTTCTGTAGCTCCCATCCCTCGGGAGTCGAGAATTCCCGCCGGCTGACGTACCGGTCCCAGAAGTTCAGTTGCTCCGCCGCACTCGCCAGTCCCGCTTCGTCCCGCTGGATGCCCACCAGACGCCCCATCATGCTCGTGAGCGAGTTTCGCACATCCGCCACATGCAGCGGCTCGTC
>CAZUXX010000348.1:0-4809 GCA_964624215.1 uncultured Planctomycetaceae bacterium | reverse complement strand
GTTCGTCATCGAGCGGATCAGTGCGATGTCGTCCATCACCCTGGCGGTCTCCTCCCAGCCTTTGGCGATGCGAATGCCGGACACGGATGTTTCAATGGCTTCCGTCGGTCCGCCGTTGTCGGTGCCGGGTTTCGGATCGAACGTCTCGAACTGGCTGGGACCGCCCGACATCCACAGCAGGATCATCGCTCGCCCCTGCTTCCGCAATTCCGCAGATTGCAGCCCCAGGCGATCCCGAAACCCGAGCAGTCCTCCTGCCAGCGCCACCGTGGAGGCCTGGTGCAGAAACCCGCGCCGCGAAATTCGGCGCCGCGACAGCAGCACCTGTTCGTGAAGAATGTCATTCATTTCAGACTCCGGTCGATCCTGGAGGACCTTGAGCAGTGTTTGTGAATCCGACACGCCTGGTTTTCGAATGGCGTTTGGGGCAGTACTTGATCAGGGCAAAACAGATCTACCGGCGGCTCAAGAATTCGGTTGAGTTCAGCAGACTCCGCAACAGGTCCTCAAACGCTTCCACCCGATTGCCGACCTCCCTGATGTAATCGAGGCAGATCTGCTGTTCCTTCGAGGAGGGCTCGCGGCACAGCACGGCAAGATACAGTTCGTTGACCGCATCGTGATCGTCGGGAAACTCACGGAGCAGCCGGGCCAACCGGGTTTCGCCGCTGGCTCTGGTGAGTTCCAGCAGCGCGGGGGAGTTCATTAGAAATAACGCCTGCGGCACATTCCCGGTGATGTCCTCTTGCGGCACCGACGGATCGACGTTGAAGAGCAATCTGAACTGGTCTCGCGGGGAGCGTTGCCCCGATCCCGTGCCCCCGGATCCGCGACGCCTCCGTCCGTCCCCGAGGTCAGGAACCTCCAGCACTTGCGTCAGCGCGGCGTAAAGCTGATCGGCCCGCAACCGTGCGGGAAGTGCCGAGGCGAACGGCAGCGACTCGTCCTGCGGCTCACGAGCACGCACTTGCCGTTGATACGTTTCGGTGTTGGCGATCGTCCGCAGCAGCCACTTGATATCGTATCCGCTGGCTGTGAAGCCATTGCTCAAGGCTTCCAGTGCCGCCGGGAACCGCGGTTGCCGCTGCGGACCGAGATCATCCACCGGCATGTAAAAGCCTTCTCCGAGCAATTCGTTCCACATGCGGTTGACGAACGCCTGTGCGAACCAGGGGTTCTCCGGAGAAGTCAATGATTCCACTAGTGCTCCACGGCGCGACAAATCATCCAATCCTGATTTCTCGTGCGAGCCATCAACGAAGAAGGCGGGTTGCATCGCCGTCCCTTGCGATGCGGGATCGTTTAGGTCGGGCATGAAATATTCGAGAGAACCCAGACCTTGCTGCTGTGGCGGCGGCAGTTTTCTGAGTTCCTCCACGCTCAATGTGCCATCCTGGTCACTGTCGCCCAGTCGCAGCATTCCCTCGAAGAAGCGGCCGAACTGTGGTTGCCGATTGGCTTCCTCCTGACTCAGTTTGCCATCGCGGTTGCGGTCCAGCTGTGCGATGAACCGTTCGGGGTTCTGACGCATTTCCTCGCCAAAGCGACTCCCGACGGAGTTCACTGACGAAACGAGCAAGGTCGCCCGCCCGTCCAACACCGTCTGCCGCAGCGAAACACGGGGGAAGTAGGCGGCCAGTTGATGGAATTGCTCGCGTTTCCAGATGTCGCTGGGGTGGTCGTGGCAATTGGCACATTGGATCTGGATGCCGAGAAAGATCCGCGACACTTCAGCGGCGATTTCCGCCGGCTCGCCACTGCGGACCAGGATCAATGCTGTCGCTCCGTTCTCCTGAATATCGCCGGTTGCGGTGAGAAGTTCCGCCGTGATTTCGTTCCAACGGCGGTTCTGTGCGAGCCGCTCGGTCATCCAACGTTCAAAAACCTCTTGCATCAGCCGCGCCTGAGAATTTGTCGCGTCGGTGAAAATGACGTCCCGCCAATAGTGCGCCCAATTCCCAGCGTACTCGTCTGATTGGAGAAGTTCTTCAATCCTGGCCGCACGCTTCTGGGAGTCAGGATTAAGGCCGAACAGCGTGAGCTCCTGCGGTGTCGGCAAACGACCAGCCAGATCAAGGCACACGCGGCGGAGGAAGTCCTCATCGGTCGTCCGGCCCGCAGGTTGTACACCTGCCTGTTGCAGGTCGGCCAGGATGAGGCGATCCACCTCGGCCGCGACGTCGCGCGAATCCGGTCTGCTGGCATGACCGACCGACACAGGCGCTGCCGGCGGGGCAGCCGGGAGCGGTGACGCGAGCAGGCCCGCCGCAACCACTGTCAGCGCCGCGGTCCATGACGCCGCTCGTTCCCACTGGGATGCCACAACAATCATTGAAGTCTCTCTGAAAACTACGGATGGATCATCACACTGAACGACCTGACGCTTGAGAAATCTACAGATAGAACCCCGTCCTGACGGAAAGGTTCCGTCCATTTCGACCCAACTCGGTTGGGAGGTAGGCGGATTCGGCTCTGCCAGTCGGTGCCGATCATGATTGCCTCAGCTTGGAAACAATGCGACGACGAACCAACGAGAGAATGCCCCGACGTGGCGAACGTGGGGCGTCAAGGTCCGCGGCCGGAGCCCGCGGGGGGCTACTGCGCGGCCGGGTCGTAGGTGATTCCGCAGGAGGAGCAGCGGACGAGGTCGTCGGCCTCGTGGACCAGGCGGTCAATGTGGTGTTCGCCACATTCGGGGCAGGCGAAAGCCCCATCGACCTCTTCCCGCACCGGCGGGTCGAGGCGGTCGGCGATGGCCAGCAGCACCTCGACCAGGTCGTCGGCGTCGATCATCCGGGAGCGGTAGCCGTCGGCGATCGCCTTCTGGACGGAGGCGGTCACGTCGCGGAGGACGTCAGCCAGTTGATGGTTGGGGTTCGTCATGGCGGCACCTCAAATCTTGAACATGTCCGAGACTGCCTTCGGTCCGGGCGTCCCGTCCGCGGGCTTGGACTTCTTGCCCGTGGCCTTCGCGGCCCGTTTCGGCGTTGCGGCCTCAGGCGTGTTCAGGGCGAACTGACCTCGATCGACCTTGGTGAACCGGGACTCGGCTCCCTTGTGGGCGATCTCGCGGATGAGCGCGGAATACAGCGTGGCCCAAGGGGTCGCCCCGCCGGGGCTGGTCCAGTACCCCTTGGCCGCCATCGCCTCGATCATCGCCTTGGTGTTCATCGGCTCCTTGGCCTCTTCGAGCACCTTGACCGCCGCATCGAGCTGGCTGAGCTTGCCCTCGGTTTTGGGCTGGCGGGCCTTCGCCGGTTTCGTGGTTGCGGGACTGGTCGTGGCCTTGGCGGGTTCTGCCTCGGGGGCCTTGGCATCCGTCAGCGCCTCGGCTTCGCGTCGGCCGATCTCGACCCATTCGTCGTAGTCCTTCTTGGAGAGCTTCTTCGCCAGCTCATCCAGATAGAACCGGTCGGTCGTCTTGGCGCGGTTGGGGTTGCCGGTCTCCAGATTGAACTCGATCGTGCGGCCTTCGAACGAGGCCCCGTGCTCCCCTTCGTCCGTGAGGCGGCCGTTGGTCACCTCGAGCAGTTGGCCGGAGTTGGTCTCGTAGATCTCCCCCTTCTTGACGCTGGTGATCTTTGCGGACTTGGTCTTGGTCGCCATGTGCATTCTCCCGTGTTGGTGGTGATGGTCGGCTGCCATCGTCAGGCCGCGGGCACCACCCCGCGACGACGCCCGAGGGCGTTTCGGCATCAGGTCGCGGCGGGAAGATTGGCCTTCAGTTCGTGATGCAGCGCCCGGCAGGCCTGACCCGTCCGGGCGGCGTTCTGGATTGCGTCATAGATCAGGTTCGAAACCTGCCAGTCATCGCAGGCAATCTCCAGCAGCCGGGCGATGTGCCGGCGGAGTTCCTGGTCGAGTTCGTCCAACGTCTGGAGTGCGGTCGGTGCGTTCATCGGTTGGTCTCCGGTGGGGTTAGCAGGGGAATCCCAGGTCGGCGGCTTCCTGCTCGCTCACCACCCCCATCGCGAAGGCGGCGTAGACCGCGTAGCGGAGGGCGTCGTGCATCTGTTCGGAGTGGCCCCAATTGATCCGTTCCTGGTGGGGGATGGTGTTGGCGGCAGCCTGCATCCGGGCGAGAAGGGCGGCCATCGTTGCAGCGTGCTTCGCGGTTGTCTGGCGGGCGTTCATCGTTGGTCCTTTCGTTGGCGTTTCGTGGTTCGCATCGCGGTGGCGACATGACACGAGTTACCTCGACTGCGGTAATGACATCCACTCGGTTCCGCAGCGATTCACGAGGAATCCAGCAGGTTTTTCAGATGTCCGAACGTTGCCCGATCAACCCCCTGGCACTCCCGATTGCCGATGCGGCGACGCTGCTCTCGAAGGCGGGGGCGCGACAGATCCGGGTCGAACAGATCGAGGCGGACGTGGCGGCCGGTGCGCCGACGAACGGCGACGGGACGATCAACCTGGTGACGTATGCCGCGTGGCTGGTGCGGGAGGAGCGTGGCCGTGGCGATTGACCCTCGACATCTGAAGCCGAGCGAGCTAGTCCGACTGCTCAACTCGACGCCGCTCGGCGAAGTCACCAGTGAGCGGCAACTGTATCGTGACCGTCAACGGGCGGGGTTCCGGATTGGCGATGGGAACCGCGTCGACCTGGTCCGCTACACCGCGTGGCTGGCCTGGGAACGCCACAACCCGAAGCCCGCGCAAACGCCCGAATCCTACGAGCAGCACAAGGACCGGGCCGCTCGACGCAGCGCGGAACTCTCCGCCGCCGGTCGGGACATCGGTGACCTGCCGGCGATCGCTGATCCCGCGCGACGGACCAGCGCCGCTACGAACTTTCAGTTCTTCTGC
>CAZUXX010000347.1:0-4831 GCA_964624215.1 uncultured Planctomycetaceae bacterium | reverse complement strand
GCGGTCTTGCGATTGCGGTGGATAGTGAGCATCTGGGCGGGGGTGCGGCCGCGCAGGGATCGTTGAACGTCACCGTCGCCGTCACTTGACCAATCCCGGTCAGTCCCTGTTCCAGAATCGAAAACAGATACCGCTGGATCGCCGTGCGGGCGGCGAGTGTATCGGCCTGTTCCCCGGCACGTGGCCGCAGATCCCGCTCCGTCTCTGCTCGCGCTTCGGCGAGGGCCCGTTCGAAGAGGACCTCAGGAAAGCCCGCCCGCAAAAAGCACAGCCGCGCGTCGACCGGAGGTCGGGCCCCCTCCCGCTCGATGACCTGCAAAAGCATCGGATCCAGCAGAGCCGCATCGGAGCTGCGGGCCGCAAGCGCATAGCCCTCGACAAGCCGCACGGTCAGCTGGTCCCCTCCTCGACCAACGGTGAACAAGTCCCCTTCAGCAGTGACTTTGTCGGACTCCAGTCCGAACGATTGCAGCGTCACCTGCAGATCCTCAGGGGAGGTCACCGGCACGAAGATCACTCCGCGCGGCTCGGCATCCGAATTCTCGCTGTCGAAAAACAGCATCCCCCCCAGCGACCGGCTCCGGTCGATGCCGGCAAAGTCATTGTGCTGGCTGATAAAGCCTTCCAGGGCCGGTGCCAGCCCCCCTCGCCCCGCAAGTTGCAACAGGTGGTTCGCGTCTTCGATCAGCGGATCAATCCCGGCGATCGACAGGACGACTCCCGGCTGCGGGGACGATGAAACGGTGTCGTCGCCACAACTCGCGGTGACAGCAAGCAGCACGGCGGCGAAGGCGAGTGTCGACGATTTCAAACGAACTCCTCCAGTCACGCGACAACTCCGGCCGAACACGATCCAGGGCTGAAAAAGTGTACCTGATTCACGAGCGTGCGGTGTCATCTCTCGCCGGGAGACGGTCTCAACCGGAACGGCCCCGTGCACCGAGTGGCCCGAAATCTCACGCCACTCTCCGAACCCTCGGAGAATCCCCGGTGTCCCCACGAAACCTGACAACGTCCCGTTTCTCGTTGACAAGATTCACCTGCCGCGGGCCCTGGCTCCCGGCACGCACCAGCACCAGCGCTGCCAGAAATCCTCTGATTGCAGTCGGCGGCGCCAGCGGGTAAACCGCAGGCGAACTGATCAGATTCACACACGGACTACATGCGATGAGCGAGCGGTGGATTGCGGACCGGATGCGGCACATCGATGCCTCCGGAATTCGGAAGGTGTTCGACCTGGCGGCGAACATGACGGATCCGATCAATCTGAGCATCGGCCAGCCACACTTTGATACACCCGAGCCGATCAGGCAGGCCCTGGCCGAAGCGGTCAACAGTGGCAAGAACGCCTACAGCCAGACGCAGGGAATCAAGCCGCTGATCGACCTGATTCAGCAAAGCGTCGATGCGGAGTACGGTCATGCGAACCGCCAGACCTTCGTCACCAGCGGGACCAGTGGCGGTCTGATGCTCGCGTTGAGCGTCCTGCTCAACCCCGGCGACGAGGTGATCATCTTCGACCCGTATTTTGTGATGTACAAACATCTGACGACACTGGCCGGCGGCCGCCCGGTGTTCGTCGAGACCTATCCCGATTTTCGCATCGACCTGGAGAAGGTCCGTGCGGCGATGACCGACCGCACCAGGCTGATTCTGTTCAACAGCCCGATGAACCCCACCGGCCACGTTGCCGCAGAAGACGAAGTCCGTGGCCTCGCCAAACTCGCAGCCGAACGTGACGTCGCTCTGCTGAGCGACGAGATCTACCGGGCGTTCTGCTACGACGGCGAGTTCATCTCACCCGCCCGCTACAACGATCAGACAATCGTCATCGATGGATTCAGCAAGAGCCATTCGATGACCGGATGGCGAATCGGCTGGGCTCACGGTCCGGCGGAGATCATTCAGCAGATGATCAAGCTCCAGCAGTTCACATTCGTCTGCTCGCCCCATCCCGTTCAATGGGCCGGGCTCACCGCGTGGAAGCACGATATCAGTCCCCGCGTGAAGGAATACCGCGCCAAACGCGACCTGATGCTCAACGAACTCGGCTCCCATTACACCTTCCACGGAGCCGGAGGTGCCTTCTACCTGTTCACCGAAGCACCCGGCGGCAACGCTTCGGAGTTTGTTCGACGCGCCATCGAGTCGAACCTGCTGATCATCCCGGGGAACGTCTTCAGCCAGCGTGATACGCACTTCCGGATCTCGTACGCCGCCGAAGACGAGACCCTCCTTCGCGGGGCACGCGTCCTCCGGGAACTGGCCGAACAGGTCACCTGATGCCTCACCGGCCGGGGAAAACGAAGCTCATCGGTGGTCCACAATCGTGCCGGAGGCCTCTCGTTCGATCTTCAGCGTGGGTATCCCGTTCGCATCAGGTGGCTGATGTCGTGACAGCGATGAACAAGCGGCCCCTCCGGCCGAGGTTCAGCCGGTGCGCAGCGAGAAGATTTGTGACCTCCATGCGAATGGAACGTGTCTCGTGACTCATGTTCCATAAAGAGAGCGACCGGAGTTGTGGAGACTCCGGTCGCTCGTTGTTTTGGTTCTCGGGTTGCAGCAACGCAACGGCGCTACTCGTTCGCAGGGAGTTCGCGAATCCAGATGTTGCGGAACTGGACCAGGCTGGAGGCCGGTTTGTAGCTCCCGTCGGCGTTGCGTCCGCCGTGATGCTGCAGCGCGATGCGGCCCGTCGCCGGAACACCCGGAAGCTGGGCATTCTCCAGGACGAGCTGGTTATTCAGTAGCACGGTGACGCGATCATCCTGCATAACGATGACAAACGTATTCCATTCACCCACCGGCTTGTCCGCGTTGAGTCGCGGCGTCACACCGGCACGAACTTCCGGCGACTGCTTCGAATCGTTGCGGTAGCCGTAGACTTCTCCCGAACCGACAGGCCACGTCCAGATGTTCAACTGCGCCTTTGAGCTGCCGCGAAGATAAATGCCGGAATCGGCATTCGGCATCTTGATCGTGATCGTCTTGCCGTTCGCGTCCTTCAGGGTGCTGCCATCCTTCAGCACGATCGGCGTGTCGTAGAGCCCGGTCGTTTCCTTGATCCGCCAGTCGAGCTTGAGCACGAAGTTGCCGTATTCCTTCTCCGTCCAGAGGTTCTTGTCGCCACTGGCTTCGGAGGCGGCGTCGTAGTCGATCACGCCATCGACGACTTTCCAGTGGCCGTTGTCCCCCTCGGGGATGACCCACCCGGTCAGGTCCTTCCCGTTGAACAGCGAAACGAAGCCGTCCTCGGCTTCTCCAGCCGCCTGAATCGTTCGCCCGGAGAGAAGCAGCGCCGCACCCAGCAGCGCCGAACACAGTCCACGAGAGCTCGACATTCGGAATTCTTCTCAGCAAATGGTGACCGAAAATTGACGGCGGCATTGTCTGCCGACCTCACATTCGCGGTCAACCATCAGCCGAAGCTGTTCCCGATTCTCCCGAAGCGACTGGACGCCGCGGGGATCGCCACCGATTGCAGCAGCAGGGGCTTGTTGACTTCAGCCCGTGCGGCACTCACGTTCGGATCGCGTACGCCGCAGAAGAGGAGACCCTCCTGCAGGAGGGACGCGTCCTCCATGATCGTGCCGGGCAGGACACCTCAATCAAAGAGCACGGTTCCCGCACGCCCGACACACAGCCTTGTCGCCGGCTGCGACCTGCGGCGGGGACCGGCCTCGCGACGATTCGCCCCGCAATGGTTCTGAAGCACCTTCTGACGGCGTTACGTCTTCTTCTCCGGTCGGACAATCCAGACCGAGCAGGGAGCGTGACGCAGCACCCGTTCCGACGTACTCCCCAGAAGGAGTCGGCTGATGCGGCTATGGCCACGGTCGCCAAGCACAACCAGATCGGTCTGCGAGTCCGTCAGGTACTCCACGATGTCGTCTGCAACCCAGTCGGCGCGACGGAACTCCCGTTTGACATTCTTTGCAACGCCTGAGAGCTGTTTGACTGCGGCATCGACGGCGTCTTCTGCCCGGATCAGTTCCTCGCGCCAGTACGGCTCCATCGTCTGCAGGTACTCCATCCCGTAGTGAGAGGCGACCGGCAGCACGTTGAGCACCGCCAGCTCAACTGTCGGGCCCCACGTCATGGAGGCAAGCGTGTCGACCGCCCGTTGAGACGAGTCCGACCCGTCGTGACAGACGGCAACCCGGAACGGCCGATCGCCCGGCTCCTGCACTTGAGTCGGACGCGTCACCAGCACCGAACAGGGGGCATACCGCGCGACAGTTTGCGAAACACTTCCCAGCAGCCACCGCTGAACGCCAGAGAGACCCCGGGCACCGACGACAATCAGCTCGGTCCCCTGGTCTTCCGCAAAGTCCAGCAGAGCATCAGCCGCGTGCCCTTCCAGCAGTTGCGTCCGGACTGTTCCATCGATCCCGGCGAAATTCTCGGCTGTCTTCTCGAGGTCTGCCGCCAGCTTCTCCCGATACTCGCTGACGTACGCCTCCACACCGGGCGTGACGTCCTGTCGCATGGCTGCCAGTTGCGGCACACTGGCCACCGTGGCGAGGGTCAGTTCAATCGGATCCTTGAAATGCAGACGTGCCAGCAACCATGCTGCATCGTCAGACGCCTTGGAACCGTCGGTCGCCAGCAGGATCTTCATCGGCCCCCTCCTTCTGTGTTTGAACTCACGTCGCCGCGTCACTTCCGCCGGTCACCATCAGCATACTTCTCGCGTGACGTTCCGTCATGTCTGCCTCAATCGTTCCCGATTCGTGGCGGCGCGATCTCTCTCGCTCAGAAAGGGAAGTCCCGGCGACTGGGAATTGACGCTCCGGTTGCCGCTCATCAGCATAGGGGGCCCTCGGATTAG
>CAZUXX010000346.1:2845-4859 GCA_964624215.1 uncultured Planctomycetaceae bacterium | reverse complement strand
CATCAGGCCGCCCGGCTGTGCGGGACCGAACTGTTCGGTGACCGCCTCGTTGCTGGCCTGCTGGATGGTGGAGTCCTGTCGCAGGTCGGTCAGGTAATCCTGGAGCTGCTGCTGACGGACGGGGTCCAGCGTCTGGCCGGACTGGTGCGCGGCGGTGAAGGCATAGCGGGCTGCTTCGCGATCTCCGCGACGCAGTGCGGCGACACCCTGCGAGAAGAGGGTTTCGGCGGTGGCATCGGGATTCACGACGAAGGAGTCACGCTGCATCCCCTCGCGGGAGAAGGAGTCCTGCGACGTCAGGTCGACCGGACGGGCTCCGGCGATCTGCGGCATGCCGGCGGCCTGCTGCTCGATTTCGGCCAGGAGGCTGTCGGGGCGATCACTGAGGAGGTCGTAGGCGACCGGCAGGCGATCGGCTTCCATTGCGAGGCGGCGAGCCGTGGCGGGATCGCCATTCGCGAGCGCCTGGCGCGACTGCTCCATCAATTGCCGGGCTCGGCGACGGAGGTCGTCGGGTTTGCCCTGGGCGAGACCCTGGGAGTGGGCCTCACTGGCCTGCATGGCGAGGGTGACCTCCTGCATCAGGCGGGTCGGATCGTCTTCGAGCAGGCCGTAGGCGACATCGTACTGCGACGCTTCCTGAACCCGCTGGCGAGCGACTTCGAACTGTCCGTTCTGCAGAGCACGGCGTGCATCCTGCAGAAGTGCGGTGGCCTGGGCCTTCTCGGGGGAGACGCCCGGGCTGCGGAAGTCGACGGGGGAAACGGCGGATGCATCACCCTGCGCGACGCGGGCACGGTGGATGTCCTGCAGGACGAGTTCGGGACGGGGATCCTGCACGTTGTAGGCGACATTCATCTGCTGGGCCTGGCGGGCCATCCGCTCGGCTGCGTCGAGCTGCCCCTGATCGAGAAGCCGCTGTGCCTCGCGGACGAGCTGAATGGCTTCTTCGCGCTGCGCCCCCGAGACGCCGGTGACATCGATGCGGCTTTCGTTGGCCGGGAGGATGCGAGTTCCGGTGGCGCGCTCGAGATCGGCGAGGACGGTTTCGGGACCGTCTTCGAACAGACCGAAGCTGACGTTCTTGATTTCGGAAGCCTGCAGAGCGAGTTGTCGGGCTTCGTCGTAGTGTCCGCGCTGCAGGGCAGCCCGGGCGGCCTGAATCAACTGGACAGCCTGCTCCTTGGCGGCTGCGGGTGACTGTGGCTGCGCCTCGTCGGCCGGCTGTGAATGGCCGACGAGCTGGAAGTCATTGGTTTGCGTGCCGAGGTCGGGACGATGCCGCCTCACGGCCGAGACGATGTGCTGGGGACGGATGTCTGCGTAGCCGAGCGTGATCTGGTGCTGCCGGACGAGCGTTTCGGCCTCGGCCGCCTTCTGGAGTGCCTGCTCGTAGCGTCCGGCACGGACATCGGCGTCTGCCCGAGTCAGGAGGTCGCGGACTTGGTCGGCCGCGGGGGAAGAACCGCCGCCGAGCAGGGCCTCGACGGCCTCGGGTCGTGCTTCCTGAAGGGGCTGAGCGACCGGGGCTTGTGCCATTTCGGGTGCCGCCCGCATCCGGGCGAGGAACGCACCCGGGTTGAGATCGGTGGCGCGGAACTGCAGCCCGCTTTCCCGGGCGAGCTTGTCTGCGGCGAGGGCCAGCCGGGTGGCTTCCTGCTGGTCCCCTTGGTGCAGGGCCTGCTGCGCCTGGGCCAGCAGATCGTCGACCCGACGTCGTGCCAGGTCGGACGCGCCCGCGTCAAACGCGGGGGGTGGTGACGCATCCTGAGCAGAGGAGGGGACGGTCAGCCAGAGACTGACGCCCACCAGGCCGCTGCACGCGAGCAGACTGAAGATCCGGTACACAGTTGGGCCCTCCTTCATGCCCGATTGATGTTGCTCGAGACGTCTTCGAAATCTCGCCATGATTCTTGACTCGCTGACTGGGGACACATTCAGACCCAAGCGCGAATCCTGCGGTCGCCGGCGGCGTCCCTGCCGCGACGATCTCCAGGGACGAATCGAGATCCGT
>CAZUXX010000346.1:1216-2835 GCA_964624215.1 uncultured Planctomycetaceae bacterium | reverse complement strand
CGGCGGTGGCACGGTTCGTGCTCCCGATGCGCGGCGCTACCGCAACGCGGAAGGGGACGTGACAGTTTGACGTGAAGAACGGAGGTTGCTGATACGAAGGCCGCGGGAATCGGGTCAAGAACGGTCGCCGGAATTCCCGTGGATTCGGCCGTTCCTGCAAGAGGATGGTGCGAGACCGGCAGAAGTGCGCATCAGAAGGTTCCCTCCGAATCAAAGATGGTTTCGACGTGTGCCGCTTTGCGGAGATCGGCGATGAGCTTTTCTGCCGCCTCGCTCCGCTTGCGGGTAGTGATCGATTCCCGGAGTTCGTTCTGAACTTCTTCGAACGAACGAGTTCTGGTTTCGCGTCGTCCGGTGAGTTTGATCAGGCGGTAGCCCTGCTCGCTTTCGAGTACGGGTCCGACCTCGTTGACCTTGAGTTCAGCCAGGGCCGCTGCCAGCCGCTGGTCGGCGATGCTTTCCGACTGGGTCCAGTCCCAGTGGCCGCCGGTGTCGCGGCGAGCACCTGAGGAGTACCTGGTGACGATCTCGTCGAAGGTGGCTCCGCTTCGCAAAGCGGCAACCGCTGCATCGAGCTTCGCGGCTGCTTTGGCGGGGTCGGCCGGATCGATGGGGATCCAGCACTGCTGCCAGCGGACCTGCATCGGCTCGCGAAACTCCTCGATCCGGTCCTGGTACTCCTGGCGGAGTTCGGCGGGGGTGACTTTCACCTGGGGGAGCTTGTCGGACACCCACTGGGAGGCGAGGGTCTTGTTGCCCCAGACGCGTTTGTAGGCGGCGAGGGTGGTTCCATGCTGCTGCAGGACCGCCTCGATTTCCGGGAGGGATCCGAGCCCCCATTCTTTCTTCAGGCGAGGGATCTCCTGTTCGTAGAAGAGGTCGTCGAGACGTTCGTTCAGCTTGGACCACTGCTCCTGATCGAGTTCGTTGCGGAGCCGGTGGAGGACAAGCGCCTGTTCGATGTGTCCGTCGAGATCTTCTCTGACGAGCTGCCGACGCATCTCATCCAACTGGTTGGCGGGGATGCGTCCTTTGGCGGCATTCAGTTTCGGGGTGTGCCGCTCCAGAACCTCGGAGACGAAGATCGGGGTGCCGTTGACTCGGGCGGCAATGTCTCCGTCAGCGAGTGCGGTACTGGTCGAAGCGACCTGAACGATTCCGCTCGAGCTTTCGGGGGAGTCGGCCAGGGCCTGGGGTTCGTCGAGCGAGATCCGCGGTGGCCGGGGCCCGACAACGGGGTGATCGACATTCCGACCGGAGCAGCCCGACAGAAGCGTCAGCGCGAGCAATCCCTGTGCGAGCAGCCGGTGGCTGGCACAGGGGGTGTCCTGTCGGATGATGTCGGAGGGGCGTGTCATGCGCCGAAACAGGTCCTTCTCATCGCTGAGAGCCTGCCGCTTCGATCACGGCGGATGGTCCGCTGCCGAGCGAGGTCGGCGAAACGGGCGCAGCCTGCCGCAGAGAACGGATTCGGGCGGCGGTTATATTTTGGTTCGCCAGAACGTCACAACAGCGATTTTGCAACGCTGGCCTGTTCCCGGGTCGCGAGCGGCAGGTTTCGCCATGCGACCTGGTTGGCGCGGCGGATCCCGCCGGTGATTGAGCCGCTGCGGTGATAA
>CAZUXX010000346.1:0-1206 GCA_964624215.1 uncultured Planctomycetaceae bacterium | reverse complement strand
CTGCGCGCGGGAGTGCCAGACCGATCGGCGGACCGGTTGACAGAAGGTATTGAAGTCGAGGCGGGTTGGTCGCGGGGATGCTTTTCCTGGGAATGAAACAGGGGCCCGGGCGAGTGGCGGGTCGGATGCGAACGACTGCGAATCCCCCTCAAAACCAGAGCTTTTTGACACTGATTCGGGATTCGATCAGAGGGTGAGTTTGTCGAGACTCGGTCTCAGCTTGCGGAATGGGTTTTCAGCCGTTCTTCCGCTCCTTGACACATTTTTGGGGCAGAACTAGCATCGCGAAAATCTCGGATTTCTGGAGCTTTCGCGACGTTTCCCGGTCGTGAGCGTTCGAGGGAATGCCGATGAATCGCATCGGGATCCGACTGTGCGAAGGAAGGCAATTCTCTCGGAAGTGCCCCGTCGTACTGCAGCGAAGACGCCTGATAAGGAATTGCGATGACCCACGTTGTTGCCGAGCCCTGTTTCGACTGCAAGTACACCGATTGTGTGGTGGTTTGCCCGGTCGAGTGTTTCTATGAGGGGGAGCAGATCCTGTTCATCCATCCGGATGAATGCATCGACTGCGAAGCGTGCGTTCCGGAGTGTCCGGTGGAAGCCATCTTCCACGAGGACAACCTGCCGGAGCAGTGGGCGGACTACCTGGCTCTGAATGCCGAGATGGCCCCGAACTGTCCGAACATTACGGAGCGTAAGGATCCTCTGGGTCCGCCGCGCTAACGAACGCTCTGTTGGCGAAGTCAGAAGAAGCCATCACAGCCCCGCAAAAGCGGGGCTGTTTGCGTTTGGGCTGAGCGTTTACTCTGAGGGGTGGCCGGGCAAGATCTAACGTCGGTCGCGGCGGCGGCGCGTGGGCGGATCACCGGATTCGCGGAGCAGTTCACGAATCCGGGCTTCCCAGAAGGCGATCTCGTCCTGAAGCGCTGGCTCGGCCTGAAGCGACGGGGGGTCGCACAGCGGATCGGGAGGCGTGCCGGACTGGTTCGGTCGTTCGTCAGTGGCTGGCGGACGTGACCCGGCGGGGGCGGGTCCCTCCGGGGACTGGTTGTTGGATGGGCTTCGATCCGCTGTTTCTGAAGCGACCGGGTGGGCGTTTGGAGTCGAGTCGCCCCTCGCGCTGGAAGATTGCTTTGTTTGCGGCTCGCGATCGGCCAGTTGCTGGGCTTCGGCGAAGATCTTCAGCCAGTGAGAGATCTGGTC
>CAZUXX010000345.1:0-4890 GCA_964624215.1 uncultured Planctomycetaceae bacterium | reverse complement strand
GGATGATCCAGCGGGCCGACACCGTCGGGGTCTTCCAGATTGAAAGCCGTGCTCAGATGAGCATGCTGCCGCGACTGAAGCCCGCGTGCTTTTACGATCTGGTCATCGAGGTGGCGATTGTCCGCCCGGGGCCGATTCAGGGGGATATGGTGCACCCTTACCTGCGGCGGCGGTGTGGAGAAGAAGAAGTCTCCTACCCCAACGAGGAGATCCGCGATGTGCTGGCCAAGACGCTTGGCGTCCCCATTTTTCAGGAACAGGCCATGCGGCTGGCCGTGGTGGCGGCCGGCTTCAGTCCGGGAGAGGCCGACCAGTTGCGACGCGCGATGGGGGCCTGGCGAAGAAAGGGAGTTCTCGACAAGTTCTATCACAAGCTCGTGCAGGGGATGCTCAACCGGGGCTACGACAAGGACTTTGCCGAGCGTGTGTTTAACCAGATCCGCGGATTCGGCGAGTACGGTTTCCCCGAGTCGCACGCCGCCAGCTTCGCGCTTCTGGTGTACGTCTCCTGTTGGTTGAAGTATTACCATCCGGCCGCCTTCTGCGCGGCTTTGCTCAACAGCCAGCCGATGGGCTTCTATGCCCCCGCTCAGCTTGTTGCCGACGCCAGGGCTCACGGTGTGGAAGTACGGCCGGTGGACGTGAATCTCAGCGAGTGGGACTGCACGCTGGAGCCCGCGAACAGCAAGGGGCCACAGAACAGCACGAGCCCCCAAACGTGTCGCAGGCGCGATGCACACGCCGGTCCCAGGCACCGTGCAAGCCGGGACTCCTCTCCCGCCCTCCGTCTGGGCTTTCGGATGGTCAGCGGGTTCAGGCTCTCACTGGCAGAGCGGATTGTCCAGCAGCGGGCAAGGCGGCCGTTCTCCTCGTTCGACGACTTCGCCATCCGCACCGGCCTGTCCAACGCCGAGCTTGAGAAGCTGGCTGAAGCAGACGCGTTTGCCTCGCTGCAGCAGACCCGCCGCGAGTCGTACTGGGAGGCACTGCCTGCCAGAGAGGAGGCTCCCCTGTTCGATTCGCAAGAGGAAGCGGGGCAGCCGGCTCGCGGTTCGCGGCCGGGACATCCCGAATCCGCTTCTCTCGACATGTCCTCCCCGTCGTTTCTCCCTCTGATGTCCTCCCGGGACGAGGTCGTGGCCGACTACCAGACGCTGGGTCTGTCACTCAAGGGGCATCCGATGACGTTTCTTCGCTCGCAGTTGAACGGGCTCGACGTCCTCTGTTGTCGGGACCTGACGACCCACGAGCGGGACAGAAAGGTCAAGGTAGCCGGGCTGGTCCTGCTGCGGCAGCGGCCGGGGACCGCCAGCGGTATCACGTTCATGACGCTGGAGGATGAGACTGGTCAGGCCAATATCATCGTTCATCCCAACACGTGGGAGCGGTTTCACAAGGCGGCCCGCAAGGCGTCGATTCTGCTCGTGCGTGGCATGCTCCAGCGCGAACACGGTGTGATTCATGTGGTTGTCGACCATATGGAGGATCTGTCTGACCGCCTGCGGTCTTTCACCTCACAATCGCGGGTTTTCCGGTAGATCCGTGCCGCATCATCAAAGGGCGACCGGACGACAATCAGCCCTCACCCATTCGCGATCGAGGTGACGTCTCGGGAATGAGCTTCTGACACGGCTCCAAACGATCTTGGGACACCTCGCAGCGTGCGTTACGATTCCCGCGACTATCAACTGAGTCAGCACGGTCGCAGCCATGGACGGCACTGATGAAAATTCGTAACCGCAAGGTGATTCGCTTCCTCGCCCGCAGCGTTGCCATTGTGCTCCGGGGCTGGCTCAGGATGGCCCGCTGGACCATCGTTGCGACGGAGCCGGGAACCAACGTCTACGAGGACACCCGTCCCAACCGCTACCTGTACTGTCTGTGGCATGACGCCCTGTTGTGCTGCATCGTCTGCCGTCGACCGGAACGAACGGCGGGACTGGTGAGCTATCACGCCGATGGCGAATACGTCGCGGATATCATGCAGTGTTTCGGGATTCGCCCGATTCGAGGATCGAGCGGCCGGCGGGGCGCCCAGGCCGTACGGACGCTGATGACTGCGGCCGCCGACTACAACATCGCGATTGCAACGGACGGGCCTCGGGGGCCGCGACGAGAGGTCAAGGACGGCATCCTCTATCTGGCGTCGCACTCGCAGCGGGCGATTGTTCCGGTAGCCGTCGCCGCCCGTCGGGCGTGGCGACCCCGCGGTCGATGGACCGATATGGTCATTCCACTGCCACTGACCCGCGCATGGATGCTCGGAGGCCCGACGCTCACACTGCCGCCGGGACTCCGGCCGGATCAGCTCGGTCCGTACCGCCAGCAATTGCAGGACCTGATGGACCGGATGCAGGCACTTGCCGACCGTCTCAGTGCTGGCGAAGACTTCGACATCCAGCGCGAAATGCAGAAGCTCGGCGAGGAGATGCCGCTGAAAGCCGCCGCCTGAGGAGCGCGGCCTGTTGCGGGCTCACGTCCCTCCGCTGATTGCGGGCAGAATCCGTGACTGGATCAGGTAGACGGAGATCCCCAGGACGACGACAAAACCGATCCCGGCTCCGATATTGAGTGGCAACGAGTTCCGCAGGTCTCCCATGACCCGGCGAGAGGCGGTGAGCCACCACAGGACGCCTGCCACCAGCGGCGAGAGCAGCACCGCAATTGCCTGTGCCGCGATGATCGCACCGGATGGACTCACTCCTGCCCGGGTCAGCACGATCGAGGCAACACCCCCGATCACCAGCGTGAGCGTCGTCCACAGCCGGGGAAGCAGGTCGGTGGGCCGGTCCCCCTGTCGCAGGGAATCCGCCAGGAGAAATCCGCCGATCATCGAGTTCACGAGAAACGACGAGTAGGCGGCACAGATCAGCCCGATCAGGAAGACGTACCGACCGGCGTCGCCAAATGCGAGCAACAATGCATCAGCATACGCACGGGGGCCGTCGAGAGTGCTTCCTCGCAGTGCCATCGCGGCCGTCCCCATCACCATCAGGGTGATCAGCCCCATGATGGCTGAACTGACTCGTGCGTCGATGAGCCCTTTCGACAGGTCTTCGAGCGTCCACCCGCGAAACCGGACCAGGTAGGACTGGTAGAAGGCCGCCAGGGCGATGAACGTGGTTCCGACGAGTCCGAACAAGGACAGATCGAGCCAGTTTGCCGATCGCGGAGAGGGGGCCGGTTCGTGGTAGATCAGCCCGAACACGAAGTTGACGGCGAATGACAGCAGCAGCACGGCGACAAACATCGCCATGACACGTTCGAGCGCCTTGTAGAAATTCTGGAAGGCAAACAGGAACAGAATCGCCAGTGCATTGAAGGCGACCACGGCGATCTCTGCTCCCGTGACCAGTGACGAATGATCGAGTGTCGAGGGCGCTGCCCCGTCGCCTGGTGGGGCAGGGTTCAGCAGCACGTCGAATGCGCTTTGAACAGCCAGGTTGTTCCCCACCTGGAAGATTGTCGCGATGATGAACGCACAGACTCCGATCACCACAGCAACCGCACGGCCAAGCGACCCGGCAATCAGACTCGATGCCGACTGCTGGGTGACGACTCCGAGCCGGGCCCCCATCGTCATGTAGACGTTCATCAGCAGGGCCGCGATGACGACGACGATCATGGCGGGGAAGCCGATCGTCGCACCAGCGCGTGAGGCGGTGTAGACGCTTCCGGGACCAATGACAACACAGGCTGTCACCAGTCCCGGTCCGACACTTCCGACAATCCGGCGCAGGAGAGACTGCTCCGAAAAGGACCGAGCCGGATTGGGGATCTCCGCGTTCACTCGTCGACTCCTGTGACGCCAGGGGGGCTCAGAGCGGTGCATGCTCGGGGCTCGTTCAGCCCTTCGCCTTCTCGATGGCCCGCTGCATGGCAGTTCCCATATCGGCGGGGCTTTCGGCCACAACCACGCCAGCCGCTTCCAGCGCTTCGATCTTCTCGGCCGCGGTTCCCTTGCCACCGGAAATGATTGCGCCGGCATGCCCCATCCGTTTGCCGGGAGGAGCCGTCTTGCCCGCGATGAAGGCAGCGACCGGCTTGGACACATGCTCCCGGATGTACTCCGCCGCCTTGATCTCGGCATCACCGCCGATCTCGCCGATCATCAGGATCGACTTCGTCTCCGGGTCGTTCTCGAACATCTCCAGCAGATCGATGAAGTGCGTGCCGATGATCGGGTCACCGCCAATCCCCACGGCCGTCGACTGCCCCAGACCGATGTTCGAGAGTTGCCAGACCGCTTCGTAGGTGAGCGTCCCGCTCTTGCTGATCAGGCCGACATCTCCGGGGTTGTGAATGTAGCCGGGCATGATGCCAATCTTGGCCACCCCGGGGGTAATCACGCCGGGACAGTTGGGCCCCACCAGTCTCGTGTCGGGATAGTCCTTGAGAAACTCCTGGACGGTCGCCATATCCAGAACGGGAATCCCTTCCGTGATGGCCACGATGAGTTTGATGCCGGCATCGGCCGCTTCCATGATCGCGTCGGCCGCAAAGGGAGGTGGCACGAAGATCATCGACGTGTTGGCCCCCGTCTTCTCGATTGCTTCTTCGACCGAGTCAAACACCGGAAAGCCGTCGACCTCGGTTCCCCCCTTCCCCGGAGTGACTCCCCCGACGAGGACATCGTCCGTGCGACCACACTCGTCACGGGCATACTCGCGACACTTCTGCGAATGAAACAGGCCGGCGTTTCCGGTGATGCCTTGTGTAATGATCCGGGTCTTCGAGTCGACGAGAATGGACATGAGCAGTCGGTGTCGGTGTCTCTGAGTGGATTGACAGGTCAGGCACAACGGGCCGGAAGCCGGCCCCGGGCCGCGGCGCATCGTAACAGGGTGAAGCGATGGACTCACGTCTGTGACGACACTTCGCCCGCCACTT
>CAZUXX010000344.1:0-4912 GCA_964624215.1 uncultured Planctomycetaceae bacterium | reverse complement strand
GAGCCCCTGCCGACTCAAGCGGCTCTTTAGGCTCTGTGCGGATTGCAGCGTGGTTGTCGCGGGCGAGTTGATTCTGAACCTCGATGCCTGAATCTGACGTCACCAACGACGAGCTGTTGTCCTATCTGGACGAGATGCTCCATGTGGAGCGTGCGGCTGCGATCGAGCAGCAGTTGCGCGAGTCGGAGTCGCTGCGTCAGCGGGCCGCAGATCTGATCCGGCGTCGCGACCAGGGCGGGCACAGCGTGGGCGAAGTGTGGCGCCGGCATCAGTTGAGCTGTCCCACCCGCAGCGAACTGGGCAGCTATCTGCTGGGGGCACTGGGCGACGACGAGCTCACCTATATCGAGTTCCACATCCGTACAATCGGGTGTCGGGTGTGTGCTGCCAATCTGGAAGACCTGCGCCACCGCCAGCAGGCGACGCCCCCCGACACCGGGCGGCGACGGAGGTACTTCGAATCGTCGGCGGGGGTCTTGCGTCAACAGCACAAATCCCGCTGAGGGGCAATCGGCGAAGCCATCAACCTTGCAGAATCTGCCGAAACTGGCGTTGTTGCGTTTGGAATGATCGGGTAGTGTGCCGCCCCGTCTCGAGCCGCAAAGGAAATCTGCGGCACGGCGCACGACGCCGGTCGGTTCATTCAACGCGTGTGGCAAGGAGGCCGAAACATGAGCTCCAAAGCTGGAACGCTCACCACGTTTCTGCTGTCCGTGCCGGTCTCGGCCATTCTGCTGATGGCGATTTTCGGGATCCCGCGGCTGGCTCCCGGGACGAGTTCCGGTCCGAACGAGAATGCGTGGCGCGACCCGCGGCAGTTCTTTGCGGGGATGGATGGAGAGAGCTCATCCCAGGATCTGTTCTCCCGCTACGGTGCGCAGCAGGGTCCGGTCGATCAACACGACCCGTTCGCGGAGACCCGGGCAAGCAACGGAGATGCACCGCAGTGGAACGATCGTCCACAACCTGCCGAGAGGCCTGAGTGGGAGAGTCGTTCTGAGCAGACACCGCCCCAAAGCCCCGCACGACCCGGCGGCTGGCCCCTGCAGGGCCAGACCGAGGAGGTACGTCCCACCCCGCCGCTCGCTCAGTGGGAGGCAGTCCCCCCGGCCTGGCCGCCCTCCCGGGTCCGCCAGAACACCACTCCGGTCGAGACTGCATCGCACATCACCTGGATCGATGCGCGGCGGCGGCTGACTGAACTGGGGATTGACGAGTTCCATCTCGAACCGGGAGCTGACGAGAGCTCGTTTCTGTTCGTCTGCGTACTGACGCCGGGTGACTCACCAGGGGTGACCCGCCGCTTCGAGGCACAGGCGGAAGACCCGCTGATGGCTGTCGAGCAGGCACTGGGGCAGGTCGAGAACTGGCTGGAAACGCGTTTCGGACGGCAGACGCAGCAGGTCGTCGCACCGTTCCGGGGACTGGGCTCGTACTGATTGAGATTGACGGTGTGGGCCGACCGGCGGGTTGCCGGCGAACTTTCGCCGACGACCCGCTTGCACTTTGAGGCAACCTGTCGCATGGACCCGGGGATCTCAGACAGCCTGCCAAACTTCCGGCCGGTGCACACGCTGCAGACTCCGTGTGCCAGGGAATGGCTGAACCACTGGCGGAGACGAGATCGGCGAAGCAGGACGACAGCCGAACCGCACACCGCACCGGAAGTGCGTTCGGCCAAGGCGGCGCGCGTAGAAGCCGCTCTGTTTGTAGCGGACGCAGCTCTCTCTGCCCGCAAGCTCGCGCAGTATGCGACTCTGACCGGTGCTCGCGAGGCGACCGAGCTGGTTCAGGAGTTGAACGCAGCGTATGAACGGGACGGCAGTGCCTTCCGGATCGAGCGGGTGGCCTCCGGGTATCGGCTGCTGACACTCCCCAGGTTTGCTCCCTGGCTCGATCGGCTGCATCATCGCCAGACGCAACTCAAACTCTCCTCGCCAATGCTCGAGACCCTGTCGATTGTGGCCTACCGCCAGCCTGTTACGCGGGCAGACATCGAGGCGGTTCGGGGCGTGCAGTCGGCCGAAATGCTCAAGCAGCTGATGGAGAAGGGCCTGGTCAAGATCGTGGGGGAAGACGATTCCCTCGGACGACCCTACCTGTACGGGACCACCAGGTTGTTTCTTGAGCGCTACGGCCTGACACGTCTGGATGACTTGCCGAACGCCCAGTCGCTGCGGCGAGTCAATCGGCCGGTCCCTGAACCGGATGCAGAGTCAGTTGCTGAAAGCGATGCCGACTCCCCGGGGGATGACTCAGCAGTTGAAGCGGCGTAAGCGGCCGCCCCGGGGCCGACGGTCTGCAGGCATCGCGGGCAGGAGTCAGGGTCCGAGCTGCTCAAGCGCTCCAGGGGTCTGGCTGACTGTGAGTTGCGAAGACGCTCCGCCGACTCACGCCGGTGTCACCTCCACGATGGCCTTGATGACTCCGGTCTCGGGACGTGTGAACGACTCGAAATCGGCAATCATCCGGGAGAGAGGCGTTTGATGAGTAATCCACGGACCGGTCTCGATGGTCCCGTCTTCAATCAGGCTGATGATCCGTGTGAAGTCCCGGGGATGGGCATTGCGGCTGGCTTTGAGTGTCACCTCCGGGCGGTGCAGGACCGGGTGAGGGAACGTCACGTCGTTCGTGGTGATCCCGACATACACAAGCGTGCCGGTGTGTGCGACATAGCCCACAGCAGCGGACATTGAGCCGGCGTGCCCAGTCGCGTCGATGACCACCTTGAATCGTTCACCACGGGTGGCTTCGAGAACCTGTTCCGATTCGGTCCGGTCGCCCGCCTGAATCGTATGGGCCACTCCGTACTGGCGCCGGCAGAACAGCAACCGTTCGGGAACCAGGTCCATCACCGTGATCTCGGCACCGGTCAGCCTGACGAATTCGAGGGCGGACAGGCCGATCGGCCCGGCTCCGATAATCAGCACACGATCACCGTCGCGCGACTCGCCGCGATCACAGGCGTGGCAGCCGATCGCGAGTGTCTCGACCAGCGCCAACTGTTCGTAGTTCAGCGAGGCGGACGGATGCAGCTTGTCGGCCCGAATGAGTGACCGTTCACGAAGCCCGCCGTCGGTCATGACACCGAACACTTTCAGGTTCTCGCAGCAGTTCCCCCCGCCGTTGCGACAGGCGAAGCACTGGCCGCAGTTGAGGTAGGGCTCGACCGAACAGAGGTCACCGGGACGGACATTGGTCACTCCCTTGCCGACCGCCAGGACTTCGACTCCGAGTTCGTGACCGGGAATCCGGGGATAGGTGAAGAACGGCATCTTGCCAAGCCACCCCCCGAGATCTGTTCCACAGATGCCCATGCGATGCGTTGCAATGAGCGCCTCACCCGGCCCCGGCGGTGGTGGTTCGGGGCAATCGATCTCGACGAACTGGCGCGGCTGAACCAACTGAATCGCGTGCATCGGCGCTACGGCCTCCGGGATGTCGGCAGACAGGATCGTTCGACAGTATATCGATCGAGCAGTTGCGAGTGCTCTTGCGTGACGGGTGCCGAAGGGGCTGGAGCGGAGAGCCCGTTGCGCAAGGCGTCACACGGAGTCGGTGGCGTCGTCCGACGCTGCCCGAAGGTGACGCGCTTTCCCCGTTGTCGGCAGCACGATAGCATCGGCCAACGCGCGTGAACCGAGATCATCGAACGTCCCCAGGAGACTGACACATGCTGCGTCGACTGTTTTGCCCTTTTCTGCTGGCATCTTTGCTGGCGATTCCGTTACCGGATCCGCTGGCGGCGGGCGAGCCAAACACCCTCACCCGGAGTGAGGAACTCGCCGCCTGGGAGCTGCTCTTCGATGGTGAATCCACGAAAGGCTGGCGCAATTACAAACGGGATGAGATCAGTGACGGGTGGAAGGCGCAGAACGGGACCCTCGTCCGTGCCGAGAACGGTGCCGGGGACATCATCACGACCGAGCAGTTCGAGAACTTCGAACTCTCTTTGGAGTTCAAGGTCTCCAAGGGAGGCAACAGCGGGATCATGTTCCTTGTTCAGGAAGGGGATGCCCCGCCGTGGCACACCGGCCCGGAGATCCAGATCAATGATCATGTTCATGGCCGGGACCCGCAGCGGGCGGGCTGGCTGTATCAACTCTACAAGCCGGGAAACGACCGCACGGGCCAACAGACGGATGCGTTTCGCGGGCACGATACGTGGAACAACGTCTATCTCCGCGTGACGAAACAGCAGTGTGAAATCGACCTCAACGGCGTTCGCTACGCCACGTTCAAAATTGGCAGCGACGACTGGAATCGTCGCGTGTCAGAGAGCAAGTTCGGCAAACTCGCCAACTTCGCGAAGGCAGACAAGGGGCATCTTTGCCTGCAGGACCACGGCGACCTCGTCGCCTTCCGCAACATCAAGGTTCGCCGGTTGCCGGAGGACGGTTCGGTTCCCGACCCTGTCGACGGCACGCTCCCGGTGAAGGTGGTTCCCGCGTTTCCCGACATCCAATGGGCCGGGTGGGAACCTGTGAATGACGAGGGGCAGTCGGTGCCGCTGCGTCCGATCGTGCTCACGCATGCGGGGGATGGCTCGAACCGGCTCTTCGTCGCCACGCAGCGTGGTGTGATTCATGTCTTCGACAACAAGCGGGACGTCAGCCAGACGAAGGTCTTCCTCGACATCGAAGACAAGGTGACCTACAACGACCGTCAGAACGAGGAAGGCTTCCTCGGGCTCGCGTTCCATCCGAAGTACAAGGAGACCGGCGAGTTCTTCGTGTACTACACCTCGCGCGAAGAGCCGCAGCTGTCGGTGATCTCCCGCTTCCGCGTCTCGAAGGATGATCCCGACAAGGCGGATCCCGCCTCGGAAGAAGAGATCCTGCGGATCAAGCAGCCGTACTGGAACCACAATGGCGGGACCGTCTGCTTCGGTCCGGATGGCTATCTCTACATC
>CAZUXX010000343.1:0-4927 GCA_964624215.1 uncultured Planctomycetaceae bacterium | reverse complement strand
AGTCGGGACGACAGGATTTGAACCTGCGACCTTTTGACCCCCAGTCAAACGCGCTACCAGGCTGCGCCACGTCCCGTGTCCGTCCCCTGAGGGGGCGAACTTCGGCCGAATGTTAGCGGTCAATCCGGAACGTGACAACTCGCAACTCCGCTTCACCCGAGAACAACCGGGCACGTGACGGCGGGCGCGGCGAGACCCGATCAGCGAGCCGAGGCTGGCAGGCCGGTGCACGTTCTCGTCCCCGGGCACCTCCTCCGAAAAGTCTCCCGTCAGATCACCCGTCGTGCCGTACCGCAAGGTTTCCCGGCAGGTCGTTCCGCAGCGAACCCGGCAAGTCCCACCGCACAAGGCTGCTTCGGACATTCTCCGAGCGGTGACCAGAAAAATTACCGAACGGTCTCCGAGTCGGTGTGCCGCGAAGGATCGCACTTTCGGGTTTCCGGAGAAGCCGACTGTCAGATCCGCCGACAAGTAATCGAGCAGGTCGCTGAGTGGGGCGCTGACGAATGGAGTGGGCTGCGTTCGGGAATCAGCGCGGTCGGACCCGCGACAGTCGGGTTTCGTCCAGTCCGGCCCCTGACTGATCTTCCCCTGACTGGCGTGAACAGATGCCCCGGCGAGGCGGCACGGTTGGGGCGGATCAGACGCCTGACGGCTGGAACGCATCGAGCTTGGCTGTCCCATGGCGCACACTGTCGTGCGGCGCCGGTCGGAGGGGTGCGGACTCCGGTGGTGTGGGGCAGGCGACGCCAGGTCGAAGAGGGCTTCGCGTCGGCGTGGCGCGGAGGTCACGCGGCGCGGGGCGACGATGGTCTGCTGGCGTCGTTTGCGCGGTTGTCAGCGGAGCCGGGTTGGTGAGTCCCGGGTCCGGGCTGATTCAGCAGGTGCTCCAGATCAGCGTCTGAAATCAGGTCGGCGAAGTGCTGTCGAATGACGGCGGACATCTTTTCTGCGAAGGGGATTCCGTCGTCAGCGAAGAGGGGATCGAACTCGGGCGTGGGAATGATCACAGCTCGCACCTTGCTTCGCAGAACCTGACCGGTACGATCTGAATTCGGAGGTCGCACCGCCCCAACATGACTCAAGCACTCGTCAATTCGGCAGATTCCGCCGGTTTGCTCCTGACGGTGCGGCTGGGAGAGGCGGTCCATGCCGTACCGATCGAAGCAGTTGCGGAAGTGCTTCCGGCTCTGCCGCTGAGCGGCGTGCCGCTGTGTCCCGACTACGTTCGGGGTGTTGCATTCGTGCGCGGCCACCTGATTCCGGTGATTGACCTGGCTCGGCGGCTGAACCTTGATTCTGTGCAGGCGAGCGATCCACACATTGTCTGCGTCGAGTGCAATGGCCGGCTGATCGGCTTCGAGGTCGACGAAGCGCTCGATCTGATTTCACCGCTCGGCGATCCGCTCGCTGTGGAGGATCTGGGGGGAGGGAACGAACTGATTCAGTCGGTCATCGAGTACCAGGGGCAGATGATCAGCGTGCTGGATCCGTCCCGGCTGATTCCGGGGCACGACCGGCACAGCCTCGACCATGTCTCCCGATCCGCGTCTGCTCCGCTGGGATGAGCGACTTCCCGGATGACCAGTGGGCCGCCTTGCGGCTCGTCGCCGAGTCCGAAACGGGAATGGACTTTTCCGGTTCGCGGGTCGAGCGTCTGGAGGATGCCGTTCGGCGGCTGGAGCGGCTGCATCCGGATGTCCGCCTGGAGAAGGCGCTTGCCGATCCTGATCGGCGGGGCCCGTTGCTGGAGCGTCTGACCGCCCTGCTGACGATCGGGGAGTCGTACTTCTTCCGGAACCAGCATCACATGAGGGCCCTGCGGGAACGCATCCTGCCGGAGATTATTGAGGAAAACAGCGGCCGCAAGCAGATTCGGGTATGGAGTGCCGGCTGTGCTACGGGGGAAGAACCGTACTCACTGGCAATTCTGCTGCAGCAGATGCTCGGCACGGATACGGACTGGGATCTTTCGATTCTCGGGACCGACCTGAATCCCGAGTTTCTGTCCAGGGCCCGCGAGGGTCTTTATCGACGGTGGTCGTTTCGCCAGACCGAGGTGCATCACGACTCGCGATGGTTCCGGCCCGAGGGGGACCGATTCCGGATTGCGGCGACGCTGCGTCGCCACGTGCGGTTTGAATACCTGAATCTCGTCAAGGACGTGTATCCCTCGAGCCGGTACGGGACGGCGCAACTTGATCTGATTGTGTTTCGCAATGTCGCGATTTATCTGAGGCCCGACGTAACACTGGCGGTTCTCGAACGGATGCACCAGTGCCTGCGGCCGGGGGGCTGGCTGCTGTTGGGAGAGACCGAGCTTTCCGCGACGCCGCGGCACCTGTTCGACATGATCCCACTGGGCGAGGCGACCGTGCTGCGGCGGCGATCGACGCCCCCTGTCCGTCCGCGTCCCATGCCGGCACCTGTTCCCGGGCCGGTCCTGCGGGACGTTCGTCCGCCACGACTTCCGCCGACGATCACCGAGATTCCGGACTGGCTGACGTTGCCGGATTGGGTTCCCCTGCCGGAGCGGACGACATCGAAGTCATCCGACGAATCGGGCAGCACCACGCAGAGCCGGCTGGCCGAGGCCGTTCTCCGTCAGGACTTTATCACCGCACGTCGACTGGCGGCATCGGAACCTGACCCGGTCCGGCGTGCTCAAGGGTCTTTGCAGATCGTACGATCCCTCTGGGAAGCAGGCCGATCGAAAGAGAGCCGGGCTGATTTGCAGCAGGTTCTCAAGGATGACCCGCTGTGTGTCGAGGCCCACCTGCTGATGGCGCGGTTGTACGAGGATGAGGACCAGTGGGCTGCCGCCGAGCAGGGATATCGACGTGTGCTGTACCTCGATCGCAACTGTTCGATTGCCCAGTTCCAGCTTGGTCTGCTTCTCGATCGACTGAATCGTCCCGTGGAAGCCGCCCGGGCGTTTGCGGCTGCCCTGCGGAGTCTGGACGGGCGGGACCCTCATCAACCCGTCGAATTCGGTGATGGCGTATGCTACGGTCGGCTGAAGGAAATGGTGAATACTCTCAGCGGAGCGATTCCGTGAGCACCCCCAGCCCGGACTACGAGGAGCGGTGGACAGGTCTGCGTCGACGACTGGCGGAGTTAACCGCGGCATCGACACCGGCTGAGTCTGCGGAGGCGCGGGCCGAACGACTTCGCCGACGGGCCGCGACGCTCAATCGTCGACCGGTCGCCGAGGCGGGTGAGCGGCTGCCCTATCTTTTCTTCCGTCACGGACCGGACCGCTTCGGGCTGCCGGCGGAGAGTGTCCTGCAGATTCAGCCCATCGTCGGGTACAGCGTTGTTCCGCGAACGCCCCCCTTTCTTCGCGGGGTTCTGCATGTGCAGGGGCAACTGCTGGCGCTCCTCGATCTGCGACGGCTGCTGCAGTTGACTGAGGAGGGGCTGGCCGATGTGCATCTTTGCCTCGTCGTCGGGGCGGCCGGTCACACCGTGGCGCTGATGGCCGGTGATGCGGAAGACGTCGCGTGGCTGCGGCCCGCCGATCTGCATCCTGCTCCCGAGTCGAGTGTCGGAATTCCGTCGGAGTGGTTTTCGGGACTGACGGCCGATCGTCGCATGATTCTTGATCCTGCTGCAATCTTCTCTTCGAGTCGGTTGACGGACTGGCGGCAGCAATGAAACGATCCTTCCCGTTTCCCCTCACGCAACCGGTTGCCTGCCACCGGTATTCCTGCTGCCCCCTTCGTGACGAGTCTGTTCAATGAGGTTGAAGGTCAGTACCAAACTTGCGGCCGGATTTGGCTCGCTGCTGGCACTCATGCTGATCAGTGCCGCCACGGCTTATACGGCGATGGGCAACATGAGCGCCCAGGCGGATCAGACCGCGAACGATGCGGTGCCGGCGCTGCGTGCGTGTGACGACCTGCTGATCAGTCTGAACCGGGCGGCGGCGCTTTTGCGGGGATATCTGCTGCTTCCGGATCAGCCGGAGCAGGAACGCATCTTTGCCGGCGATCTGCTCGGATCAGCGACGGCGGTTCGCGAGGCGATGGATCGCGTTCGCCGCTACTTTGCCGACAGCACGAATCCTGACGATCAGCTGAACTTCCAGAACATCGAGTCGAATCTTGAAGAGCTGCTGGCTGCGCACCGCGCGGTTCGGGAGGCTGTTGTTCGTCAGCCGGATGCCCCGGGGACCGACATCACGGCGGCGCTGAATCTGCTCGACGAGAGGGTGACCCCGACATCGCGAGTGATTCAGGAGGCTGCCATCAAGTTGAAGGAGTCAGCTGCCCAGCGGGTCGTCGATCGCCGGAACGAGCTGACCGCGATTCAGGCTGAAGCCCGCACAACGTTGTTCGGCATTACGGCGGCGTCGGTTGTCATCGGTACGATTGTGTCGCTGGTGCTGGGCCGGCAGATTGTGCAGTCGATTCACAGCCTCCTGGAACAGGTTCAGCGGGTCAGCGAGGGAGATCTGACGGTCGCGACTGTCGTCCCGCGATCGAACGACGAAATTGCGGATCTCACGCGAGGGGTCAACCAGATGGTGGTCGCCCTGCGGGAGATTCTTTCGAACGTGCTGATCACGATCAGGGAAGCTTCGACGTCTAGTGGCGAAATCTCGACGGGAGCCCAGCAGCAGCTGGCAAGCCTGAACGAGACGGCGGCGAGCCTCAACGAGGTTTCGATCACTGCCGAGGAGTTCAAGGCGACGATGCAGGAGTTCGCCGATCGGGCCCGTGCGGTGCAGGAGGCGACCGATGAAACGGCCCAGCGAACCCGCCACGGGCAGGAGTTGACGCGGGAGTCGCTGGCACGGGTTGACCGGGTTCGCGAGAACGCGCTAGCCGCCGGAGAAAGCGTCCTGCATCTCTCCGAGCAGATGCACCGTATCGGGGAGATTACCGCCACCGTCAACGAGATTGCCGAGCAGACGAAGCTGTTG
>CAZUXX010000342.1:3371-4929 GCA_964624215.1 uncultured Planctomycetaceae bacterium | reverse complement strand
CGAATACTGTGATGTACGAAGCGGTGCGTCAGATTGGCGGGGTGTAAGTCGCGGGAGACTTACTCGGCGCGGGCGGAAGCTGCGGTCGGCGCCGCTGTCTGGCGAGACTGTTCTGCAAGCCAGGCGCAGGCGGGGGCGGCGAGGGCTTCGTGCGTGCCGTCGAAGATGGTCACCCGGGTGTTGCGGCTGGTGCGGCGGAGGAGGATGTCGCGGCCGTAGAGGCTGTCGGGAGCGGTGTCGCCGGCTGCGGGGGACGACAGGCGACCGTCTTTCCACAACTGGTCCATCTCGTCCGAGGTGATGAGTGCAGAGCCGTGAGAAGCAGCAATGGTGTTATAGGCCTTGAGGGAATGGGTGAAAGGCACCGAGCCCGTTTTGCCATCGAACACTCCGGCGTTGATATCGAGGGGGAGATCGCCGACGTTTGCAAGGTGGAAAATCGGGGAGCGGTCGTGGTACTGGCGGTCGCAGTCGTCGCTGGTTCCGGGGGGGCCTCCACAGCAGCTGGAGATCATGCGGGCGTAGTTTGCGGGCTTCCCGTCGCGGCAATGGAAGTGATACCACTCGGCGAGGTCGGTCGGCGGGACCCAGGAGGAGACAGCGGAGAACCGCTGCGGATAGCGGCCGGCCATCAGCAGGGACATGTGTCCGCCACCCGAGACGCCTGCCAGATAGATGCGGGAGTGATCGACTTCGAATTTCTCGATGGCCCAGTCGATCGTGTCCAGGATGTCCTGCTGCGCCAGAGGGGAGCCGCAGGCCTCGGGATTGTCGTTTCGTCCGCGGAAGTTGGGCTGAATGTAGATCCACTCGCGCTGGACGGCCTGCTCGAGCCAGGGGTAGCGGTCCTGCCGGTAGTCAGCGCTCCAGGTGTGCAGGAGGACCAGCAGCGGCCGCGGTTGTGAGTTGGCGCTGCCGGGGGCCCACCAGGCGATCGGTTGATCGGTGTTGTCGAGCGAACTGGTGAGGGTGGTGCGGGTCAGCTTCGGGAGTTCGGCCCGGGCATCCTGCACGAGCAGGCAGGCGAAAGCGAGGACAAGAACGATCAGTTCGCATCGCAGGAGCGCTGCGGGGAGTCTGCGTGGGGCGCGGGGAGAATCGATCATCATCGAGGTCGGTCCGGGGTCAGCAGTTGAGTGGCGATGCTGTTCATGCTGCCGGCGCGGCGCCGAAGCGGGCATGGACGGTCAGATTGTGGTTGGTAATTCCCAGTTGTACATCGTGCAGATGAATCTGTCCGAGTGGGAAGGCGGCGAGCGGGAAACGCTGGCCGTTGACGGCATCGAGCCGCGACTGAATGAGGGGTGCCACAGCGGACGAGAGCATCCCCTGTCCCTGGCAGGCGAGGTCGCTGAGGCTGGCTTCGAGGCTGTCGTCGATGGTCAGATGCCCGAGAACCTCGAATGCACCGCTGACGTCTTTGAAGACGATTCGCCTGGTCACTTCGACAAACAGGTTCAGGCGGAGGGAGCGGGGGCCGATTTCTTCGAGGTGCAGCCTGGAGCGGGTCAGCGCGGCTCCGTGCTGACGGGTGGCGCGGTCCAACTGGCTCGCCAGC
>CAZUXX010000342.1:0-3361 GCA_964624215.1 uncultured Planctomycetaceae bacterium | reverse complement strand
GGACCCGGGTGTCGATCGTTCCGTGTCCTTCGGAGGGAACGAGGACGGCGAAGTCCCGGGTGGTCTGTTTGAGCTGCAGTCTCGCCTGCTCGGCTTCGAGGCGGAAGGTGACCCCTGCCTGCTGAACCCGCAGGGGATCTCCGAAGAAAGAGATCTGCCGGCAGGTGATTTCTCCCAGAGACGGGGCATCGACCGGGCGGGGAACTTCGGTCCGCCCGGCGATGCAGTGGCTCAGGTCGACTTCGAGCCTGTCGATTGTCTCCCCCTGCCCGGCAGCGCGCACAGACGCACGGGAGCTGTCGACGAGCACGCGCTCAAACCCCGATCGCAGCGCCTGTTCGAGTTCATCGGGAGTGTGAGGGAGCTGACGGGTGTTGAGCGGAAACATGGGCAAGCCCGGGGCTGGGAGTGGGCGAGGGGGATGTTGTCGCGAAGGGATCGACTGCGAAGGTGACCCCGTGGTGCGACGGGCCGGAGGGAACCTGCTCACGCGGGGCGGGCTTCGCTCCGGGCTTCAGGATAGCGGATGCGTCCGTGATAGATGGCGGTCAGCGACTTGACGAGTGACTTTTCGATCGTGCGGATTTCGCTGAGTTTGAGAGAGGATTCGTCGAACTGCCCGTCCAGCAGGCGCTTCATGGTCAGCGAATGGACCAGTGATTCGATGCGTTTGGGAGTGGGATCGCTGAGCGTGCGGCTGGCACTCTCGACGGCGTCGGCCAGCATCAACACACCGGCCTCGCGGGTCTGCGGTTTCGGCCCGGGGTAGCGGAACGCCGCTTCTTCGGCATCGTTTTCGTGATCGGGGTCCTGCTCACACTGCTTGGTGGCGGCGTGATAGAAGTATTCAACGAGCGTTGTGCCGTGATGCTGTTCGATGAAGTCGATCAGCGCCCGGGGGAGATGGTGCTGTTCGGCGAGATCGACACCATCCTTGACGTGGCCGATGATGATGAGAGTGCTCATCGCCGGAGCGAGCTGGTCGTGCCGGTTCTCGGTGCCGGCCTCGACGTTTTCGATGAAGTACTGCGGTTTGAGCATCTTGCCGATGTCGTGGAAGTAGGCTCCCACGCGGACGAGCAGTCCGTTGGCTCCGATCGATTCGGCGGCCGCTTCGGCGACGAGCTCGACCGAGATGGAGTGGTTGTAGGTTCCGGGAGCGCGGCGCACGAGTTCCTGCAGGAGGGGATGCGACGGGTCGCTCATTTCCAACAGGCTGATGTCGGTGACGACGCCGAACGTCCTCTCGATGAAGGGGAGGCTGCCGGCGACGACGTACCCGGTCGCGAGGCACCAGCCGAATCCCCAACTGGCGCGGGCGACGAGGGCGCGGTTATCGAACACTTCACCGAGGGTCTGGTTCTGAACGATTTCGATGCCGCAGGTGGTGAAGAAGTAGGTTGCCGCGGCGTAGAAGCCGACCTTGATGAGGGTGGAGCGTGAGGCGACGCGTGTCAGGGGGATGGCGGTGGCGGCGGCGGTGCTCATCAGGATGACGAACTGGTCCAGCCGCGTCATGGTGGAGACGGTCAGGATCAGCGCGAGTGTGAAGCCGGTGACAGTGGCCAGGACCTGGTTGTAGGCGATGGCGAAGATCATCACGATGGCGACCAGCGGGATGACTTCGGCGCGGTACCAGAAGGAGAGCAGGCGTCCTGTCGATGCGGCGAGGACAATCACCGCCAGGTAGATGCTGAGCTGTCCGATATTGCGGGCCAGCGCGGGCTCGTTGTAAACGATGTAGTAGCCGGTGAGGACGGCCAGGACGACCAGCATGACAAACACGACAAGCACGCGGGTCAGCCGTGCCTGGAGCGTGATCTGTGCTTCGGTTGCCTGGTATTCGGCTTCGAGGAGCCTGAGTCGCTCTGAGTCGATAGTCTCTCCCGGGCGGACGAGGAGATCTCCGACACGGTATTCGTCGATGACCGGTTCGACGGCCTCGGCCGCTGCGGTCTTTTCGGCATGGGTACGGACGTCGTCGTACCGCAATGTCGGGGGGACCTCGTGCATCATCCAGTAAGAGAGAGCGGGCCGGATGTTCTCGGGGATCCCGGGGTAGGAGAGCCAGGAGCGTCCGAGGTCGCCTGCCTCGCTCAATCGCTGGTGGAGCTGTACGGCCGGGAGGTAGACGCTCTGGGTGCTATTCTCATCGGGGCTGCCCAAGATGAGGAGTTCGCTGCGGTCGTTGATGGTGTGTTTGCCGCCATCGGCGACGTCGCGGCGCGCATCCCGGGAGTCGATGGAGCCGAGCATGCGCAAGGGGGTAATAAACTTCGTGAAGTCGTCGATGATGTCGTCGATGCGCTGCTGAGCGGTGGGGGAGTTTTCGCCGGAGACGGCCTGCTTGAGAGCGCGGAACCGCTGGGCTGGTGGTTCGTTGCGGAACTGGTCGAGCTGGGGCCGCTGGATCGACGGATCCGGCGCCAGACCGAACGCGAGCTGGGTTTCTTCAGGGAGATGTTCGATCGAGTCTGCCAGCGAGATTTCGACGAGCGCGGCGCGAAGCTGCTGGGGGAGAGGATCGAGCAGTTGCGGACGATTCTGGAAGACGAAGGGGGCGGCTTCGGCAGCGCGTTCGCGGGCCTGCCGGGTGCGTTCTTCGTCGACGCGACTGAAGCGGATCTTGGCGGCGATGCCGTGGACCGGTGTATCCCCTTCGCGGTAAACGAAGGAGGCCTTCCAGCTCTGGACCGTGACGAGCAGGCAGAGGAGTGCCGCCAGACACACGCCCAGTCTGAGGAGGACACTGCGATCGCGCAGGGCCGTCTTGAGCCGCACCCAGGGACTGGCCTGATTGCGAAACGCGACAGTGCGAGAGACTCGAGGTCGCTTGCCGCCGATTCCGAACATGGAAACTCAGCCGTGAGGAAACGAAGGCCAGATCAACCGGACGACCGGCGTGAGCGCTGCCCGGTGCGGGCGGCGTCCTCGTCATACGCCCGGACAATCTCGCGAACGAGACGGTGCCGCACAATGTCGCGACCGGTCAGATCGACGACGGCCACTCCATCGATGTCTGCGAGGCGTTCGGTCGCGTCGGAAAGACCGGAGCGAACGCCGGTGGGCAGGTCGGTTTGGGTGACATCCCCGGTCACGACGATTTTGGAGCCCTCTCCCATGCGGGTGAGGAACATCTTCATCTGGGTGGTGGTCGTGTTCTGGGCTTCGTCGAGGATGATGAAGGTATCGTTGAGTGTGCGTCCCCGCATGAAGGCGAGGGGCACAATCTCGATGACATCCGCCTCCATGTAGCGGCGGACCTGCTCGTAGTTGAGGATGTCGGAGAGCGAATCGAGCAGCGGTCGCAGAAACGGATTCACCTTGGCGAGCATGTCGCCGGGGAGGAAGCCGAGTTTTT
>CAZUXX010000341.1:0-4934 GCA_964624215.1 uncultured Planctomycetaceae bacterium | reverse complement strand
CAGAGGTTGCCCCATACCGAGAAGATCGGGGGGAAGATCTTTAGGCTCGATCGTCGTCGAGTCGCACATCATCACAGCCCGCTCGATGGCATTGTCGAGTTGCCGCACGTTACCCTTCCACTGGGCAGACATCAGCAGGCGGACAGTTTCGCTGGTGGCGTTCTGTACCCGCTTGCCCATCGTCTTGGCATGCTTCGCAATAAAGTAGTCGACGAGTTCGGGGATATCGTCGAGCCGTTCTCGCAGCGGCGGAATGCGGATCTTGACCCCATCGAGGCGATAGAACAGATCCTCCTGGAACTTCCCCTCGCCGACGAGACGCATCAGATCGTGAGTCGTCGACGCGATGATGCGCGCCGACACGGGATAGGTCTCGGAGCCGCCCACAGGCATGCACTCTTCGTACTCGATCGCTCGCAGCAGCTTGGTCTGGGGACCGGTGGGAAGTTCCGAGATTTCATCCAGATAAACACTGCCGCTGCCCACTGTGCGCAAAATGCCCGGACGCGTCGTCTTCCCCGACTCACTCCCGAACAACTCGGCTTCAAGCAGCTCGACCGGACGCGTACCGCAATTGACGGCCAGAAACTTCTCGTCCTTCTTCGGACCAGCCTCATGAATCGCCCGGGCAAACAGTTCCTTCCCGGTTCCCGTCTCACCCACCAGCAGCACGTTCGACCGCGTCAGGGCGACCTTGGCAATCGTCTCCTGAAGTTCCTGCAACGGCTTGCTCGATCCGACGATCCGGTCGAACTGCCTGGGCTTCGACAGCTCACGCCGCAGCAGCTGGTTCTCACGATACAAATCACGGAACTGGAAGACGCGGTCGAGTTTGTTCTGCAGGTCCTCGAACCGCACCGGCTTGATCAGAAAGTCGAACGCCCCCGATTTGAACGCCTGGATCGCCGCCTCCACCGAGGCATACGCCGTGATAATCAGCACGAACGTCGAGGCGTGAATCTGCTGGAGCTTCTTGAGCAGCGCAATACCATCCCCATCCGGCAACTGCACATCACACACAGCCGCGTGGTAGTCCGACGCCCGTGCGAGCTCAAGAGCCTCCTGCACACTGCCCGCCTGGGAGACCGTATAGCCTTCAGACGACAGGAACTCCGCCATGGCGGTCCGGATGACCTGCTCGTCCTCAACAATCAAGACTCGCCGCTCGGAACTGGCTGGCATCGGCACGTGATTCCACGAAGTGAGTTCAGGATGACAGCGGCACCCCGCTTTGCGGGATTGTAGTCGTCTGAAGCGCTGAGCAAAGTTGCCGGCGGCGGCGCGCGGTGATCCGCACATCTCGCGACTCACGTTCGATGTCCATCAGAACGAGGGAGACACCGCCTCTTCTCTTGCACGATGCCCTCGTTCCCATAGATCACACTGCTCGCAGTTACGCCACCCGGGTGAGCCCATCGCACCGATCCATCCTGCACCAGTCAAACGGCTTGCGCTCTTGCAAGGTTCCCCGACCGGGCTCTCGAACCTCTCGTTCTCACCTCGCCTGGTCACCCTCCCGGTGCAGGTCAAACGTGTCTGTCCGCGGCCCGACCGACATGTGAAACAACTGCCACTCCCGGTTCTGAAAACGCGGGCGCGACTGAACTGTTCTGCAGGAGAAGACCATTTTTCAGACCGGGGACGATCTTTCCCTTGCGGCTACTGTGGGATATGTTTTAGTAAGGTTTTCGGCTGCCGCCCGAGCGCATCGGTCGCCGCCACACGGGATGTTTCCATTCAACGACGGGTTGAACTTCGATGAAGGTCTCTCCGGCTCTTTCAAAACGGCGCTTTCATCATGATGCGTACCGTTTCGTCTTCGAAGCATTGAAGTTCACGCAGGAAGAAATGCGGCAACCCGTCGACGAGTCCGACGAGGAGTCTCTGCACGTCACCGGCCCCGAACTCCTGGCCGGAATCCGCGAACTCGGATTGCGGCGGTTTGGCCTGCTCGCCCGCGATGTGTTCGCCTACTGGGGAATCAAGTCGACCCGTGACTTCGGCTGCGTCGTCTTCGAACTCATCGAACGGGGCGAAATGCGAAAGACAGACGACGACCAGTTGGAAGACTTCGACGACGTCTACTGCTTCGGCGTCGTGCTCGACGCGGAGTATCAGATCCCGACCACCGTCTCTCCCTGATCGGGAACGCTGACGTGCCCGAGGTCGACGCCGGCTCTAAAGAGGCTTCGTACACACCACGCCGCGGTCTGCTGATCGTGGCCTTCACAGCCTTCGCCCTCTGGTGTGCCGCGCTGGTCGTTCTGACCATCACCACGGCGAACCCGCCGCAACTCAACCTGGCCCAACTGGCCGCCGCGCGGCACCTGTGTCTCGTCGAGGTGCTGGACACGCAGGCAGGGCGTTGCCGCATCATCTCCTGCTGGACACCCGGCGACGTCACTGGCGACGCCGAGATCGAAAATCTGCAAGACGTCGCTCCGCAAGCCGGCGAATCGTACATCATGCCGCTCAACCGCACCGGCCCCCCGGAGGGAAGGCGATTCACGATCACCTCGGTCCCCGAGGCCGGAATCCCCCCCGCCGTGTACCCTGATACGGAGCAGATCCGGAGTCAGCTCGAAGGCTGGCTTTCCGGCTCGTGACAGCGCTCTGACCGCCCGGTGTCCGTCGGAGCTCCCTGCGCACGGTGCCGGTGCAGAACCAGCCGCAACTGCGCCAGTGTTGCCGTGACGTCCGCGATCACGTGATCTGCCCCCGCCGATTTCAGTAGATCCTCCCGTCCCGGTTTCCCCTCCGAATTCCACCGGATCACCAGCAGTTTCGCATTGGGCAGACGCTCGCGGATCCGCTTGCAGAATTGCCGGAGCTGGACCCGGTCATCCGGAGGCAGAGTCGATACGCAAATCGCCACCGGATCCAGTTCCACCAGTGCCTGGATGCGTTCAGAAATCAGCATCTCGTTCGGCAGAATCGTAAACCGGCATCCCATGTCGCTGGTCGAGCGCTCCACAAGCTCGAGAAGCACCCGCTCTTCCTGACTGCGGGCTGCAACCGCAGCAATCACGGGACGCGAATCGACCTCATCAGCTTCCGCCGCCTGCGTGAGCTCTTCCGACGGAGCGGCATCCCGCTTGTCCTCAGGGGCCAGCATGTCCAGTTCGTCGTTGAAGTTCTTGACCGCTTCCAGAATGCATTCCACATCGTCGTCGTCGATCAGGGCCCGACGCCGGTCCTGATGCATCAGTTCCACCAGCGGCACAAGCAGTTCATCACGAGCCTCGACCTGGGAATGGTCCCGCAGGTAGTCCTCAATAAACTCCTCCGCATCCTCCTCGTCGTGTGCCAGCAGGCGCTGATAGACGATCAGCGGACCCCCGACATCGGGTCGCTCCCCGAGCACCTGGTCGAGAATCCTTAATCCCGGTACATACCTGCCGAGAACGACCAGACAGGCGGTGAGCGGTGTCGCCACGACCAGTCCGATCGGACCCCACAGCCAGGCCCACACGATGGCCGAAATGATCACCGCCAAGGGAGACAGCCCCACGGAGTGCCCGTAAAGGATCGGCTCCATCACGTTGTTGCTCAGCAGTTCCAGCACGATAAACAGGGCCACAACCAGCACCGGTTGCGTCCATCCGTTCGAGAGCATCAAAGTGGCCGCAATCGGCATCAATGCGGCGATCCACGGTCCGACGTACGGCAGATACCGCAGTGTCGCCGCCACCAGTCCCCACAGGGGGGCATACGGCACCTGGATAATCAACAGGCCAATGGCAACACCGAGGCCGTACGTCGCATTGATGATGAATTGCATCAGAAGGAAGCGGCTGATCCGCCCGCCCGCTTCATCAAGTGCCTTGGTGGTCGTCGCCAGCGCGCCCCGCCCCGTCAGACTCACCAGCCGGCTGCGGACATCACCAATCCCCAGCAGCAGAAAGATCACCAGCACCATCACCAGGCCAGCCGTCCCCACCGCACCGAGAGCCGAATTCGTCAACGGGGACGTCCAGAACGTCGGCTGGTCCGGAGTGGACTCAACCCGAACCGGGATCGCATCCGATTCCGAAATCTGCCGCTCCGCGGGATCCGCAGCTTCAGATTCATCGTCGCTCGACTCCGACTCGACCTGCTGGTCGGTCTTCACATGAATTCGTTCGAGCAGGCTCGTCACCCGATCGACGGTCCCCCCACGCAGGTACCGTTTGAACGTCAGCATCCGCTCTTCGATATTCTGCCGGTGCCGGGGCAGATCATCCGCCAGCATCTTCAGTTGCATGCCCACGACACCGGCCACCAGAGCCAGCAGCAGGGACGTCCCGGCCACCACGGTGATGACCGCAATCAGCTGACTGAAGCCCCATCGCTGCAGCCGCTTGACCAGCGGATACAGCACAAACGCGATCAGCACAGAGAGCACGAGCGGAACCAGAACCGGCTCACCGACCTTCAGAATCACCCCCCCGGCCAGGATGATGAACAGAACGGCCGCGACACGAGCATACCGCGGCCACGCGTTCAGAGGATTCATAGCAGCGTGCTGAGAGGTCGGTGAAGCCGCAATACTGCCATCACGGCGCGAGTTCCGGCCCGACTCTTATGCAAACGTCATGCCCGCAGCCGCCACGATCGCTCGCGAAGCCGAAAGCAACTGACCACCTGCAGAATCACGCACAGTGTCCTCCTGTGCCAGGGCAATTTTCCCTGTCCCACACACCGCCGCAATCGTTGTGGCGGGGTCTACCAGACCTGCAACTCGAGTTCGAGATGCACGCCATGTGCCTCGTGGACACGGGCCCGGATGACATCGATGAGCTGAAGGACCTCGCTGGCCCGGGCCCCCTCTTCTGTCACGATGAAATTGGCGTGCCGGTCACTGACCTCGCAGTGACCGATGCGGGTTCCTTTCAGTCCCGCCTGCTCGATGAGCGTCCCGGCTGACAGCCCACGGGGGTTCTTGAACACGCACC
>CAZUXX010000340.1:2562-4964 GCA_964624215.1 uncultured Planctomycetaceae bacterium | reverse complement strand
GGTCCCTGAAGCCGATGTAGTTGTCTCGCCACTCGATGTCATGGGAATCCGCAAACTCCATCTCGATGCGGTACACCAAGTTGTCGTGGATTGTGCCGCGGGCTCCGAACCGCACGCGACGGAAGCCGACGCGGTCCTGGGGATCTTCTCCTTCGAGGACCGCAGTGGCGGCGTCGGTCTCGGGAAACGCCCAGTAATCGGCATGAATGCGACCGTTGAAGATGACGGTGGCATTCGACGTCCCGGGGAAGACGATCCCCACTCCGTCGTCGAGGTCACTGCTCAGACTGTCGAACGACTCCGAGAGCTTGCTGTGATTCTGTTCGAGCTCCGAGTGCCGCTGGGAGAGGTCGTCGAACTTTTTCTGGATCTCGTCGACCCGCAATTCGAGTGGCTCGGGAGGGGCGTCGTCCTCAAACACCGTGGCATGCCCTGCGGGAGCGACCGGAGCGATCGTTCCCTGTCCGTACGGCGTAGGAGGCGGCAGCGACCTCGGCACCGGTGTTTGCCGGAGTTCTGACTGCAGCGAGTCGATTCGCGCCTCGGCCTTCTCCAGCCGCTCCACCAGTGCCTGCAGTTCTTCCGCCGAGATCGTCACTTCGGCAGCATCGACCGGATGACAGCACAATGCCAGCAACGCCAGCACGCAGCAGGCAGCGAAACCGGTACGACAGCAGCAGCGCGGCATCTCACTCCCTTGAGGGGCTCTTGCAGGGAGGGTGACATCAGTCACACCCCCGATTACGAATCGGATTTCGTCCACGGGGGTTCGACTCTGACGACTCGATCGAACAGAGTCTTAACAACAATCGTGCCGATTGGTCCGGTCAGGCAAACAGGAGGGTCTCGGGAAAGTCGGGGCTTTTGTCCGGACCGCGGTTGAGACGAGGGGGGCGGCACAGTGGGCGACTCCGGCAATTTCTGCCGGTTGACAATTGCGGGGCTGCAACGGATGGGCGAAACTGGGGTTCCCCGCCCTGCTGAAAACCGCTTGATGCCATGTTCGTTGTGCCCCCTGTCCGCTGCTGGCTGCTCCTGGCAACTGTTGTATGCGGTCTGGCGAACAGTGCAGCGGCATCTCCGTTCGATCGACCGGGCAGCTCTGTCGCCCAGAGCCGCTCGGTTGTCGTCAGTGCGAACGGGATGGTGGTGACCAGCCAGCCTCTGGCGGCACAGGCCGGGCTGGAAGTGCTGCAAAAAGGAGGCACGGCTGCCGACGCCGTGATTGCCGCCAACGCGGTCCTGGGGGTCATCGAGCCGATGAACTGCGGCATTGGCGGGGATGTTTTCCTGCTGTACTGGAACGCGAAGACCCAGCGTTTGTATGCGTTGAGCGGGATGGGCCGCTCGCCCCAGGGGCTCACGCCGGAAATCCTCAAGGAGAAGAACATCTCCGTGCTCCCCAAGACGGGGCCGCTGTCGTGGTCGGTTCCGGGGTGTGTCGATGGCTGGGAGCAGTTGCGCACCCGGTTCGGGAGCCAGGAGTGGCCGGTGCTGCTCGAACGGGCCATCGAGTATGCCGAGAACGGGGTGCCGGTCCCCGAGATTGTTGCGCAGCAGTGGAAGGCGGGCGAAGCCCGGGTGAAGAAGCACCCCGAATCCGCCCGGGTTCTCCTGGCGGGGGGGCGAGCTCCGCGGGCCGGGGAGCGGGTCAGGAACCCGGCACTGGCGGCGACCTATCGACAGCTCGCCGACGGAGGACGCGATGCCTTTTATTCCGGGCCGATTGGCGAACAGATTGCGACGTCGAGTCAGGCGGCCGGAGGGTTCCTCACTTTCGAGGATCTGAAGGCCCATCACTCGGAGTGGGTCGAACCGATCTCGACCGACTACCGTGGCCACACGGTCTGGTCACTCCCCCCGCCGGCACAGGGGGTGACGGTCCTGCAGATGCTCAACCTGCTGGAGTCGTACAACCTCAAGGCGATGGGGCACAACAGTGCCGAGCTGCTGCATCTGTTTATTGAGGCGAAGAAACTCGCGTACGCCGACCGCGCCCGGTTCTACTCGGACCCCGCGTTCGCCGAGATTCCCATCGGGTCACTGATCTCCAAGGAGTACGCCTCGACCCAGAGGAAGCGGATCGATCCCAACAAGGCGGCGAAGGGAGTGCCGGCCGGAGATCCCCTGTTGCAGCGGGGAGACACGGTCTGTGTGGTCGCCGTCGATTCGCAGGGGAACTGCTGCTCGCTGATGCAGGGGATCTGCGATCCGTTCGGTTCGGAGCTCGTTGCGGGAGAACTGGGATTTCTGATGCAAAGCCGGGGGGCCCAGTTCACTCTCGAGCCGGACCGGCCGACCTCCTATGCACCGGGCAAACTGCCGTATCACACGAACATCCCGGGGTTCGTCACCCGCGAGGGGAAGCCGGGCGCCCCGGCCTTCGAGCGGCTCCACGACCA
>CAZUXX010000340.1:2054-2552 GCA_964624215.1 uncultured Planctomycetaceae bacterium | reverse complement strand
GGGAAGCCCTGGCTGGTGTTCGGGGTTCTGGGTGGCGACTTCCAGCCACAGGGACAGGTCCAGACGCTCATCAACATGATTGACTTCGAGATGAACGTCCAGCAGGCGGCTGAAGCAGCACGCCTGCGGCATGTGAGCCTGTCCCCCAAGGCCGGTGCGACGGAACCACAGCCGGAAGCGATTGTGATTTTCGAGACGGGAGTTTCTGCCGACATCGCGAAGGCGCTGATGGACAAGGGGCAGCCCTGCGGGAAAGAAGCGGGACGGACGTTCGGAGGCTTCCAGGGGATTCGTATTGGCCCTGGCGGTGTGTACCACGGGGGGACCGATCCCCGCCGGGATGGGGGCGTTGCGGCCTACTGAGAACCGGCATCGACCGGCACGTGGCGGTAGCTGAGCTCCGGCAGCTCAACGATCGCAACCGAGCGGGTCGAGGTTCTGTAAATCGCACCGGGATTGAGCACCAGTGTCCGGCCACGCTGCTCGGCAACTGGGAGC
>CAZUXX010000340.1:0-2044 GCA_964624215.1 uncultured Planctomycetaceae bacterium | reverse complement strand
TCGCGACGGCCGCCGGCCGCCCGCCGGCCGAGGCGGCCACGCTGCTCGGCCGCGGCAACATGAGTGTGCCCGTAGCAGACCAGATCATACTCACCCGAGTCGATCACCTCGCGGAACCGTGTGGCGTCGTCACTGTGGATCAGCGCGATGCGGCAGCCGTCCAGTTCGAAGTCCCCGAACCGGTCGTGGCAGATCAGCCCGGCATCGCGGATGGCGGCACCCAGCGACGCGGTGTCGTAGTCGCAGTTGCCGAACACGAACCGGGTCGGCCAGCCCGCAAACAGCGGGGGAATGTGAGCGGACCCGATGTCGCCGCAGTGCAGCACGCAGTCGACCCCTTCCCGTTCGAGCACCGCGACGGCCCGTGTGGTGAACTCGATATGACCGTGCGTGTCGCTGATGATCCCCAGTCGCATCCCGCCTGTCCTGTTCAACTTTGCGAATCGTGCTGCCGGAATCAGTCGAGTGACAGCTCGACGTCGACCCAGGTTCGTTGCTCGTTCGACTGCAGGACGGCATCGGCCACAGCCTGTGCCAGTGCTCCATGGTCGAATCCGGGGACTGCATCCCGGTTCTCGACGATGGCCGAGGTCAGCTCGTACACCAGATCGTAGCGGAACACCGTACTCGGAACCCCTTCTGACGGGTCGCGCGGACTGCCGGGAATCACCAGGAATTCTTGCGGCACATCGACCTGTTCCAGGCTGCCCCCATGCTTGCCCAGCAGGATGGTATTCGGTTCGGTGAGACGATAGACGGCCGTCCCTTCGGTCCCGTTGACTTCGGCCCACTCCCAGCCGAAGCCGTCATTGTGATGCCCCTTGGCGAGGGTCGTCCCTTCCCAGACGCCGACGGCTCCGTTCTGAAAGCGGGCGATCAGGGCCGACCAGTCATCGACATCGGAGGGTTCACACGGCTCTCCGGTGGCCGTGGAGTCTCTCGGACAAAATGTCTGCACGGCTCCGCACAGCGACTGGATCGGGCCGAACAGATCCATGGCGAAGTCAATCCGGTGGATTGTCATGTCGAACAGGTCGCCGGCCCCGGCTCGCTCGCGGTACTGTCTCCAGCCCCAGCTCGTCTCGGGCCAGTCAAGGAATCGCTGGCTGCGGAAGTGCCGCGGTTCACCCAGTGCCCCCGACTTGAGCAGATGCCGCAGGTACCGCATCGACGGAGCGAAGCGGTAGGTGAACGCCGTCATGTGCCGGACACCGGCGTCGCGGGCGGCGCGGTACATCGCTGCGGCGTCGGCAAAATTCAGTGCCAGAGGCTTCTCGCACATCATGTGCTTGCCGTGTTCGGCACAGGCCAGCGCGATGTCGTAGTGCGTGTCGTTTGGTGTGGCGATGATGACGGCGTCGACATCGGGATCGGCGGCCAGTTCCCGGTAATCGGTGGTCAGCCGCTCGACTCCCCAGTCACTTTTCCGTTGCTGAAGCAACTGCTCGTTCGGGTCGCAGACGGCGATCAACTCTGCCCGCGGATCAATCCGGATCCCCGGCACGTGGTGGTAATCGGAAACCGCGCCTGCCCCGATAATGCCGTATCGAATCATGTCTGAACTGCGAGTCGGAATGCTCTTGTCTGAATCGGCCGTAGTGTGGCAGGAGCCCGGGTGACGGTCCAGTGGCGGTCGCCTGGCGTCGACAGGTCGATGACCCTCAGGGTTCTGACGGGGATTCCGCCGGGAAGACTCGACGGCGGGGCAGACTCAGCGCTCCTGGAGTCGAGGTCTGCCCCCAGTCGCAAGCGTGATTTACAGAGGGGATCCGGCTGCGTCAGCGGGACAGCCGCGACATCGTCAACGTGCTCCCCTGAATCGGGGGAGACCGGTCATGACCACACGCTCAGACAGGCGTGTGTGAAAGACAAGAGCGCCTGAAGGGAATCGAACCCTCGTCTGAAGCTTGGGAAGCTGCCGTGTTACCATTACACCACAGGCGCGTGTTTCACGGATAGTATTTCGATTTGCGGGAGAGGAGACAAGTTCACGCCCGCCCAATTTCCAGGCCGTCGGATTGCGTGCTTCGCGGCGTCGTTCTGA
>CAZUXX010000339.1:3777-4965 GCA_964624215.1 uncultured Planctomycetaceae bacterium | reverse complement strand
CAGGGACCAGAGGATCAGATTCACAGAGCGTTCCCCCGCGTTGGACTCAGCCCCGTCAGAACAGAATCCGCGAATGAACAAACTCGATCACTTCCCGGAACAGAACAAAACCGAGCGAACGCTCTCCGCAATGAATCTTGGCTCGAACTTCAGCCCCGTCCCGCAGGGGGGGCATGTCCTCGGGATCCGGCTGAATCGTCATGTAGACCAGATGCTCCGTCCCGATCGATTCGGTCCGTGACGAGATATCCACAAGCCAGCCACGGTATTCGCGGTCGGGATGCGTCGCCAGCACATACTCGACCGGGACTCCTGGCAGATCCGGATCACGCCGCTCCCATGCCAGTTCGATGTAGCCACTGTCCACATCCGGCACGGTCAGCTCCAGTTGCCACGGCCCATTCTCGTCAATGATGTGCAGCAGCATGTCCCCCGCACTCACCGGGCGATTGATAAGCTGCTGCCGCGGATTCCACGTCGCCAGCCGGCCCGCCATCGGGGACTTGACCTTCAGCGACGCCAGACGGCTCTCCAGCAACTGCTCGCGACGTTCCAGAAACTTCAGTCGCTGCGTCAACTCGGCGATTCGACCGTCCAGCTCGACCTTGTCGGTCACGCTCAGTCCCCGCTCACCCCGCTGAGTCGTCTTGATCTTCAGCTCTTCTCTCACTCCGATCATGTCCTGCACAGCCTCCTGATACTCGACTGACAGCTCAGTGCTTGTCAGGTCAACCAGGGGCTGATCCTCATCGATCGGATCTCCATGACCCACATACACCGCGCTCACCGTTCCCCGCTCCGGTGCAAACACACCCGATCGGTTTACGGCACGCAGACTTCCCTGTCCCGAAATCTTCAGTTGCCACGGCTGGAAGTACAGGAACGCGACAATCCCCAGCAGGAATCCGAGCAGCAACAGCCGGCGGACTCGCAACGAGTCCCGCAGCATCTGACCGATCCGCCGCCTCGCCTTCAGGAACAGGACATCATTGTGATCCAGCGCGTTCCGCAGCGCCGCCGACGTATGCCCGGAAATGAACCCCGTATCGTCCTGGTTCAACTGCGTCCGGGCCGAAGGTCCAAACTGCTCGAAGACCATCACTCCCAGCGGCATGCCTCCATGCGGATCCCGCAGCGGAGTCGCAAACACCGCCGAAGCATTCGCCGCCGTCATGTACGCCTGCAGCG
>CAZUXX010000339.1:0-3767 GCA_964624215.1 uncultured Planctomycetaceae bacterium | reverse complement strand
CGACGCGGTCGCCGGGCTCGAGCCGCTCAACGCCCTCGCCCGTCTCGATCACCTTCGAGGCCATCGTCTCCAGCAGCTTGACGACGTTGGCACGCGCATTGATCTCCGACACGCCCGATACCGATGCCAGATGGGCCTTCCGCCCTTTCCGCATCAGCACCGACACACGGTCGGTCGGCAGCACACGGTTCGCTTCATGGGCCGCCGCATAGCAAACCTTCAGCGGATCCAGTGACGAGTGCACGCGGATCGCCAGTGAGGGTTGCCAGGCCCCTTCGACCCCTCCGGCTCCCGCGCCGGCACTCACCGGGCGCGCACGCAGGTAATCCGCGGCAAATCCCGTCGCCTCCCGCAGGAACTTCAACTCCGGATCCAGATCTGCGCGGTTCCCCGTTCCCGGACGCAGCACCTCCAGCACAATCTTCGAATTCGCCGCCGCCGGCACCGCCGCCAGCAGCAACCAGTCCGCACTCGGATTCTTGATTCTGTCCCGCGACCACCGCGGCTCGAATGCCGTCGGATGCGCCTGCATTGCAGCGGCTCGCACCAGAGCCTGATGCTGCGGATCCTCGGCAAACATCCGCTCCATCTTCTCCGACGCAAACCCCGCTGCGTGTTTGAAGACGGCAATTGGCTCACTCTCCGGAGGCACCTCCCACAACATCACTCCGTGCGCGTTCAGCAGAGATCGGATCGTCAGCATAAACCCCTGACGAAACTCCTCCGGCGACAGCCCCGGACGCGACGCCTCATACAAGGCCGCCGCCGTCGCATTCGCAAACAGCGTCAGGCGATTCGGTTGAGGTCCACCACTGACCTTCGCATTCCCAACCTGCAAAGTTCGTTTTCCAGCCCCCCCCGCCGGCACGATCTGCATCGGCTTGCCGGACTTCGCCGTCGCCACGGCGTTCAGCGTCTGGGCAGCAGGCCGCCGAGCCTGGATGACGCTCTTCTTCCCCAACGTAATGCGAGGTTTCGCGTCGTCGGGAGTCGTCCTGTGACCGCTCGATTCCCCTGCGACCTGCGCAGTCGTGGCCGCGCCCGTGGTCGACGGACCCTGACCCTCCGTCCCACCGCCGGCCGGCGGAACGTCGTCCCCCTTCGTCACCGACGACGATTCGGCTACGCCACTCGCAGCAGTCCCGGCAGTTACCGTGTCCCCTTGCGCATCTTCTGCGGACGACGGCACAGCCTCCTTGTTCTCACTTGCCCCTGCAGGGGCAGTCTCCGCAGTTCCCTCAGCACGATCCGTCGGCTTGTCAGCACCCGCGGCCGGTTCACCGGTGCTCCCCGACGAGCCCGACTCGCCGGCTTTCGCAGCGGCGCCCGGACTCACCGGCTCCGGGGCAGGGCGAGGTGCCCGTAACTCCTCGGCCTTCTGTTGATCCGCCTTGCCAGACGCCTCATCGGAGGCCGAGGCCTTGTCCGCTGACGAAACATCAGACGCCGCAGGTTCAGACTCCGGTCCCCGCGATTGTTCTGCTTTCGGATCGTCGCCGGGATCCTCCGTCTTCTTCGCATCCGGGGGCGGCACCTCGCTCGTCACCACATCCGACTTCGAGACCGAATCCACAACTTCCTGATGATCAGCCTTGCTCCCGACAGTCGACGCCTCTGAGGTGTCTGGACCGGCGGCACTCACTTCAGAATCAACTCGCTCTGCGGCAGCAGCCGATTCCGGTTGCGGAAGCCTTGAATCGGAAGTCTGACCATTGACGGCAGCAGCTGCCTCCTGTGACTGGTCCATCGCCTGGGCCGCCCCGAAGTCCCGCGGCTTCTCGATGTCCCCGATTGACGACTCTTGCACAGTCGCTTCCTCACCCCGGACCGGTTCAGTCACGTCATGGACCTCAGGAGTCGTCCCGGCCCGGGACGCACCACTCGCTGGCGGCTGCCCACCGGATTCCGTTGCCGCCTCACTCTGCCGACCATTCGATGAGGCACTGACGGAGCTTGACTGCGAGGTCACAGATTCGGACATCGATCACACTCGTAGGGGAGATCGTCGAATGACAATCGGGTCAGCATGCGGGCGCCATGGCGGCAGCCTGGCCCGCCCCGGGCGACAGCCTGCATTTCAGCCCGGACATCCGGTCCCGGCGACGGCAAACCGTCTCGCGGATGGAGGCCCACCGAGGGGAAGGTGGTCACAGACCCTGATCAATTTTCGATCAGTTTTGGGCGCGCCATCCTACCCGCTGCGCTGTCTCACGTGAAGGGGCGAATCACTCACGCCAACTGCGACGATCTTTTCCCTCAAAACCACGCAGAACCACACAGCCTCTCCCGGCCACGCCCCTCGCCAGCCACACGCACCTTCACTCGCATTCTGACCCCACACTGATTCGTACACCACGCCACTGGACACGGCCACTTCCGGTTTGCAGACTCACACTCATCTCCTGCAATTCGTTCGGAGCCATTCATGCCGACCCGTCTACCTGCTTCCCTTTCACTCGTCTTCCTTTGTCTCGCCACTGCACCAATCACGAAACTCGACGCAGCCGAACTCGGGATGGGGTTCCGCGTGGGTGAGGTCACCCAAACTTCCGCCGTTGTCTGGACGCGGATCACGCAGAATCGCCACCGGAACGACGACGGCTACCTCGAACGCAATCTCAACGCAGGCAAACAGAAAGAGGACGTACCGCTGAACGACCGCCACGGTGCCATGCCCGGCGCCGCTGGGGAAGTCAGACTGCTGTGGACCACCGGCACCGACTGGAGCCAGGCCCCCCGGACAGGCTGGGTCGAAGTCTCGGCCGACCGTGACTTTACTCACCAGTTCCTGCTCAAAGACCTGCTGCCCGCGACCCGCTACCACCTTCGGGCCGAAGCCCGAGCCGACCCTCAGTCCGACGTAACCGCCACCGTGGAAGGCTCCTTCGGGACCGCCGCCCGACCCGACCAATGGCAGGATGTCACCTTCGGCGTCATCACCGGTCAGATGTACAAGGACCTCGACGATCCGCAGGGCTTTCTGATCTACTCCTCGATGCCAGAGCAGAAGCTCGACTTTCTGGTCCTGACGGGCGACACCGTCTACTACGACAACGACCCGCCACTTGCCAACAGCGTCGAACTCGCCCGTCATCACTGGCACCGGACCTACTCCCTTCCGCGTCTGATCGAGTTCCACCGCCAGGTCCCCGGCTACTGGGAAGTCGACGACCACGACCTCCTGCAGGATGACTGCTGGCCCGGGATGGACTCCCGAAAGATGCGACCGCTGACGTTCGAAATGGGGGCCGCCCTGCTGCGCGAACAGATTCCAATCGGAGACGGTCCGACCCACCGCACGATCCGCTGGGGTCGCGGCCTCCAGATCTGGCTGGTCGAAGGACGCCTGTATCGATCCCCCAATTCCATGCCCGATGGCCCCGACAAATCCATCTGGGGGAAGGCCCAGCGCGACTGGCTGATGAAGTCGATCCTCGACAGTGATGCCGACTTCAGAATCCTCATCAGTCCTACGCCAATCGTCGGCCCCGATCGGGACAAAAAGGCCGACAATCACGCCAACAAGGCCTTTCAGTACGAAGGACAACTGTTTCGCAACTGGACCCGCGAACAGGGCCTCGACAACTTCTTCGTCTGCTGCGGCGACCGCCACTGGCAGTACCTCTCCATCGACCCCGAGACCGGCCTTCAGGAATTCTCCTGCGGACCCGTCAGCGATCAGCACGCCGGTGGCTCACCGGGTCGCGTCCCCGAGATCCAGCCCTTTCACCGCATCAAAGGGGGCTACCTGACAGTCTCCGTCGCAA
>CAZUXX010000338.1:1859-4982 GCA_964624215.1 uncultured Planctomycetaceae bacterium | reverse complement strand
AGTTTGTATTCGGATCGACTCCCAACACATGAAAAATCGTGTGGTGGATGTCTCCGGGACGCAGCGGTCGTTCATCCGGATACTCACCCAGCCGGTTGGTCGAGCCGACCACGAGTCCCCCCTTCAGTCCTCCACCCGCCATCAACACCGACATCGCATTGCCCCAATGGTCGCGTCCCGGGGTCCCCTTGCTGAGGGGCGGTCCACCGTTGCCGCCATCGTTCATGCGCGGCGTGCGCCCGAACTCACCGCACACAACGACGAGGGTTTCCTCCAGCCGGCCTCGATCCCGCAGATCCGTCAGTAGCGCGTGCACCGCACGGTCCACCCGAGGGAGATACTCTTCCATACGCGCCTGATGGTCCCAGTGCGTGTCCCAGCCTCCAAAGTGACAGGTCACCACCGTCGAGCCTGCTTCGACCAGACGACGGGCCAAAAGCACACTCTGTCCCCAGCGGTTCATCCCGTATCGTTCACGGGATTCGGCCGGTTCCGAGTGAATATCAAAGGCGTCACGGGCCTTTGAGCCGGTGACAAGATCGAACGCCTGTTGATCAAAGCGGTCCATTGCTTCCAGCATGCCCGACTGGTCGGCTTCCCGTCGCAGCCTGTCGAACCGGGTGTTCAACGTCCGACGATCTCCCAGCCGCTCGATGGTCAGCCCCGCTTCGGGGTTCAGATTCTTCACCCGAAAGCCCGGTTGGCTCGGATCTCCTTCGGTTTCAAGAGGCGTATGTTCGACTCCGAGATAATGGCCCCCGAAGTAACCCGGCCTCAGGCCAATGCTCATCGCGTAGGGAATCGCCACGTTCGCCGGCATCCCCGGTTGACGCGAACCGGTCATCGCCGTCGCCACACTGCCAATGAACGGAAACTGCTGCGCGTTCATCCCCCCGCTGACCCCTGCCCCGCGGCCGGTCAGCATCCAGTGTCCCCCGGTGAAGTGGTCGCCGGAGTCGTGATGCACCGACCGCACGACCGAGAACAGATCGGCAATCTGGGCCTGCAGCGGAAACAGCTCTCCGATATCGAACCCCGGTACGTTCGTCGCGATGTGCCGCCACAGCCCCCGATACTCAGCTGGAGCATCCGGCTTCGGGTCATACGTGTCCATATGGCTGGGGCCGCCGTCCAGCCAGATCAGAATCAGCGACGTGTTCTTGTTGGTGGCACTGCTTGACGATTGCGCACGCAGAACATCCCCCAGTCCGAGTGTGCCCATACCCGCCAGACCGAGCTTCAGAAACGATAGACGGCTTCGACCATCGCAATACTGCCGTGTGCAGCCAAGTGGAAGGGAGAGCATGGCGGGAATCTCATCCTGAGCAGGCGGGACATATCGACGATATCTTATTTGTCCGTCGCTCTGCCGGTCAACGGGACGAAAACCCCGCGTGCACGCGAGGATGAGCGGTACAGGGGCGCACGGAGTCCGGTCGTAATCTCAGCCCGGCAGCTGATGATCGCGCGCCATGGGGACGCCAGCTACGAGAGCGGTCCAGCGAGCCCGCGATCGCTCCCACGTGCCCATCCATGACGGCACCGGAAAGCCCTCTGGTTCAGCGGAACATTCTTTGCGGAGTGTCCGAGACCGCCGGCAGATAGCGTTCGTCCAGTTGAATGCTGCAGTCGGGAAGTGGTTCACGGAGCGACGTGAAGTCTTCGGGCCCAAGCCCCGTTCCTGTCGCCACCAGCTTTCGCAGCCCCGGCATCTCCGCTATCAGTGCCAGATCCTCATCGGTAATCGTTCCATGACTGATGTCCAGGGTCTCGATTCCCGGCTGATGATCACGCACGGCCACCAGGTACGGTCGTAACTGACTCCGGTTTGGAATGCGGAGCTCACCGTTGATGTGGCACAGTGACAGGGCCGCCTCCAGTTCCGGTGACCAGCCTACAGAAGCAGGCAAACAGACGTCGATGGGCAGAAACGGTCGGGAGCTTTCCAGGTCCGCTGATTTCAGGGAACGGCTGGCCCCATAAGGCAGGTCGACAACCTCAAGCTTTGCGCCCAGTTTCATGAGCGTCGCTGCGGCGTCGCGAGTCGGGTCGGCTGTCAGACAACGTGCCTCTGCACCGTTCCCTTGGACAAAACGGTGTTGTGGCCGCTGTTGCTGGATCATCCGACACTGATCGTCCGTCAGTGGCCGTGTTTTGCCACTGAAATGAATGGTTCGAAGCTGCGGGCACTGCATCAGGATCGCGTCCTCCACCGGTTCAATACCGTAGGGGATCCGCAGTGCCTGCAGACGACTCAGTTGTGGTAACCAGTGAGCTTCAGTCAGAATGGAGCTCGGTATTGTCAGGGAGGTCAACTGCGGCAGGTCTGCCAGAAGAGAGAGTGCGTCGGTGCTCTCCCCCCGCTGAAAGAAGGCAAGCTGCTGCACCCGCACCAGACTGGCGACGTTCTCAACGGTAGAGTCGTCGACCGCTGCACCAAAGTGGACCGCCTGGAGCCGCGTAAGCGACCTCAATTTGTGCGTCAGCGAGTCGGACAACGAGACCGGTTTGCGGAATCCGATCAGGTAAACCTTGAACGGCTTGTTGATGATCTGTTGGGCCGACTCGATGCTCCCCTTGGAGTGATCGGAGAAGTCGAAGTATTGAACGTAACCGCCGAGCCTCAGCACCTCCTCTGTCACCTCCCGATCAACATCGGCTGACACTCCGGGAGTTGACTCGATCGATTGCCCTCCCAAAGTCGTCCCGTTCGCCACCGGAGCCGAAGGTGAGACACCCCCGTGAACGGCAGCGACCGCGGTCGGCTCCACCGATGCAGTAACGGTCGCATCGCTCCTGGCAACGTCAGAGTCGTCGCGCCCGCCAGTCACCAGGAAAGCAACACCGATGGCGATCGCCAGTATGACGCCCCCACCAATCAGCCATCCGCGGTTCAGTGAGGGGCCGCGCTTCCCGCCAGCCGGCTCTTTCCTCTCGTGCAGTCGTGTGGGAAGTACGTTCTGCGTGTCGCTGAGAAAACCGGTGACGATCGTTGGCGCGTGCGATTTGGGACCCAAAGGCCGCGTGGCACGGTCGGAATCCTCCGTCAACAGAGCAGTCGGCTTCGAGGAGAGTTCCGGGTCATCGACGAAGGGCCGCAGCGCCGAGACGGTGTTCGTCTGA
>CAZUXX010000338.1:0-1849 GCA_964624215.1 uncultured Planctomycetaceae bacterium | reverse complement strand
CTGATCGGACGCGAACGCAACCGGACCGGTCAGGAGCATCTGCAGCGCAACCACCACGTGCGCCATCGACTGAAACCGGTCGCCCGGCTGCTTGGCGACCATCTTCTCGAAAATGTCGACCAGCGGCTGGGGAACGTGCTTGCGATGCTCCGCCAGCGACGGAATCGGTTTCTCCCGGTGGGCCAGAATCTTCTCGACTGCCGTGCCACCGGGGTACAGCGGGTGACCGGTCAGCAGGTAGTACAGCGTACAGCCGAGACTGTAGACGTCGGAGCGGGTGTCGGCGTGGCGGGTGTTGACCCCCTGCTCCGGGGCCATGTAGTCGAGAGTCCCCATGATCATCCCGGTGCCGGTCAGATCATGCTCCGCAGTGCCGTCGGCATCCGACAGGCACGCCAGCCCCATGTCGAGAATCTTGACGACCCCGTCGCGACTCAACAAAAGGTTCGAAGGCTTCACGTCGCGATGCAGCACTCCCCGCTCATGGGCGTACGAGAGTCCGCGGGCTGCCTGTGAAATGCAATCGACGGCCTGTTCAATCGGAAGCCGGCCACGGTCCTTGACGAGTTTGCTCAGGTCGATCCCCTCGACGTACTCCATGACGAGGAAATGCACCCCCATTGTCTCGTCGGCATCGTGGGCCGTCACGATATTGGGATGACTCAGCCGTGCGGCTGCCTGAACTTCTCGCCGAAAGCGATCGACCGCTGTGGAGTCTCGCGTCATCCTGGCCGGAAGGACCTTCACCCCGACGCGACGCTTCATGTGGCGGTGCTCCGCGAGGAACACCTGCCCCATCCCGCCTGCCCCGAGCTTGTCGAGGATCTGGTAATTCCCCAACTGCAGCGACCGGCCTTTGCCCTGATAGATGATCTGGGCCTGGAAGCGGGTCAGCCTCCCTGCCCTGACCAACTGGCGTCCGAGATCCTCGGCCGACCGAGGCGAAGGAGACAGCGCTGCCACGACGTCTTGCGCTTCTTTCTCGGTTAACAGCCCGGACGCCGCCCATTCCCGCACGAAATGTTCGATGGATTGACCCATGCGATGCAGGTCGCTCTGCAAATTCAGCGAATTATAAAAGGGCTGCGATAAACGGGCTGCGATGACTTTGGCGTCTTGTCTGCTCCTTGGCAAGCTCGTTTTCCACCGTTTGCAGCGTCTTCTCTGTAGCATCTCCGACCTGTGACGCATAGGATGCCAAACGTCAGACAGACGCTCCCTGCTCTCGATGCTTTCCGGTTTCGTCACGAGGACGGCCGGAGTTGCTCTGCGACCGGTCCACGGTCGCATCTGCCGCCCGGTGCGACGGTGGCTGGCAGATTCGCGGCAGCTTGTCCGGACATCCGGGAATTGTCGTTGGCGACACCGGTGACGGGACGGGTTATGGGTCCGGAGAGTCGCTGCAGGCGAAGATGTTGCAGCGGATTCTGAGCGCCATGACTGTCTGGGCAAAGGGGCATCGGCCGGCCGTTCTTCCACGGGGTTGCCTGCAACGGGCCGGTTCCGTCTGTCCTCGCCCCGCATACGTTCTAAAACCGTGATGCCCTCGCCTCTTCGAGGGACCAAACGAAAGAATTGCGCTCACGATGCAGGACACGAAACATTCAGCGAATTCAGCCGGGCTGAGCGTCTCTCCGTCGCTCGATCTGGTTGTCGAGGCAGCCCAGGTCCCGCCCCGGTACTCGCTGATTGATCGTCGGGTTCTGCTGATCTGCCTAATCGCCATTGTGCTGGGCATGGCCTCTGCCGTGATCGCCCAGACGCTGTTGGCGCTGATTGCCGGAATCACGAATCTCGCCTGGTTCGGAACCCTCTCCTTTCACGAGCGTGCTCCGGCAGAAGCCGTCTC
>CAZUXX010000337.1:0-4992 GCA_964624215.1 uncultured Planctomycetaceae bacterium | reverse complement strand
CAGCTGGAACGGCCCCCGGCGACCAAGCTCATCCCGCTCCGGGCTTACGGCACCCCCCTCAACCTCACGGACCTGCTCCCCCGGTTCACCGCCCGCACACACGCAAGCTGATCCGCGAGAAAGCCATCACCACGAAACGACTGCTCGGTGAATTGACAGACCCGGTCGGCGACGTCGATGGACTTCTGATCGACAAGCAGCTTCTCGAAGGCGAAAGCCACGAGACGGAAAGTCGAGACGAGACCGGAGATTCGAGAGAGTCGCTCGTTCGACACACGACTCTCTCAAATCTCCTCTCTTGCCGCGCCGCGGCAAGCGGAGAGGACAGGACGCCGTTTGAACTTTTCATCGCCGGAGTGCGGGGCTGGGACACTGGATTGCAGCGGTTTCTTGATGTGCTAGTCATTGGAAAATGACCGAATGAACGATCCAAGCTTAGCACCAAAGGTCACAAGACGCGTGGATTGCAACTAGGACGGCCCGCCGCAGCTCACTGCACGCATAATTAGTCGCAAATCTCAAACTGTCCAACATAAGGCTTGGCAAAAATCCGCATCTCCAATGCAGAGCCGTAGAAACTCGACATGACTCCCGCAAGCACAGCGAGGCCGGAAGGCTCATGAAACCTCATGAGGATGAATCCCGCCACCATCGAGAGATAAGAAGGCATCCCGTTTATGAGGTTCAGATTGAGTGCAGTAAACGAAGTTCCAACGGCCACAAATGGAATGGAGAGCAGCCACCACGGAGAAAGCACAAACGCCAGCACCACAGCAGCAACAAGCAACACGAAGGGCACAAACCGCGCTCGACGAACCGTGATGACTTTGTCTGTGCTCATGTGGCGAACCTTCTTGAGGGCGGATACCGACACGGAGGACGGGATTTGAACCGCGGATCATCTGCCCGCAAAAGCAATTGCGTCAACTCATGAGGAATAGTGAAGCAACTTCGAGGAACATTGAACTCAACGCTCGAGTCACAAATCTCATTTTAACAACAAAGAAAGCCCTCCGACACATTCGTCGCAGGGCTTTCATCTTTAAGCGGAGAGGGGGGGATTCGAACCCCCGGTCGGTTGCCCGACGCCGGTTTTCAAGACCGGTGCAATCGGCCACTCTGCCACCTCTCCAGCAGCGGAGGCAACACCCTCGCCCACCGCCTGATGTCTTGCTCGCATTCTGGCGCGTCTCCCGAAAACGTCAACCACGCAGCCCGCCCCGATTCACCCCGCTCCTCCAACCTCGCGGGGCCGCGACCGCTTCGCTAGTCTGGTCTTCTGATCACCTGACTTTCATGCCGAGGCGAGCGTGCCATGAATCGATGTCGGCCAGGCGGCCTGTTGTTCGTGATCTGTCTTTCCCTCACGCTGCAGGCGGGGCAGGCCGACGAGGCCACCGCCCCCTCCACCCGCGATCGAATTGACGAATCGGTCGCCGGGAATGACGACGTCGCCCGCATCATGCGAACCTTCGACGGCAAGGGAGAGGTTGGCGACGACAGCCAGCCCACCCCCGCCGACGAGGCCGTCACCCTGTTCCAGCTGGCTGACGGACTTCGCGTCGAACTCGTCGCCGCCGAGCCGGTCGTCGAGCAGCCCCTGTCGATGCACTTCGACTCCCGCGGACGGCTGTGGGTCGTCGAGTATCGCCAATACCCCTTTCCCGAGGGCCTCAAGGTCATCCGCTACGACCAGTACCTGCGGGCCGTCTTCGACAAGGTCCCCCTTCCCCCGCCGCACGGCGTCAAAGGCCGTGACCGCATCACGGTCTTCACCGACACCGACGGTGACGGCACCTACGACCACCACCAGGTTGCCATCGACGGACTGAACATCACCTCCTCCGTGCTGACCGGCGAAAACGGAATCTGGGTCCTCAACCCGCCTTACCTGCTGTTCTACCCCGATGCCGACAAGGACACGGTCCCCGACGGAGACCCCGAAGTCCATCTCTCCGGCTTCGGCCTCGAAGACACACATTCCGTTGCCAACAGCCTCAACTGGGGTCCCGATGGCTGGATCTACGGCGCCAACGGATCAACCACCACCGGCAACGTCTCCTCGGCGGTCAACAGCAACATCCGCTTCGAAGGGCAGTGCATCTGGCGCTATCACCCGCGCACACGTGTCTTCGAAATCTACGCCGAAGGGGGTGGCAATACCTTCTCCACCGAAATCGATGCCGCCGGCCGCGTCTTCTCGGGAACCAATCACGGCAACACCCGCGGCATGTATTACCCCCAGGGGTCTTATGGAGAGAAGAACTGGGGCAAGCACGGCCCGCTGACGAATCCCTATGCCTTCGGCTTCTTCCGCCACATGCAGCACGAAGGAGACAAGGACCGCTTCGCCCAGACCTTCGTCATCTACGAGGGAGCGACTCTGCCCGAGCGATATCACCGGTCCGTCATTGCTGCCAACGCGCTGCACAACCGTGTCTGGGCCAGCCAGTTGATTCCAGTCGGCTCGACCTACCGCACCGTCGACATGCCCGAAGTCATGACGACTCCCGATCGCTGGTTCCGCCCGGTCGATCTGAAGGTCGGACCCGACGGGGCCGTCTACCTCGCCGACTGGTACGACACCCGCCTGACCCACGTCGATCCTCGCGACAACTGGCACAAGACCAGCGGACGCGTTTACCGGATCGTCCCCACGACCGACGAATCACAGAAAGCACAGTCCCGACCGCACCGCAACGTTCTCGCCAGCCTCACAAGCAGCGAGTTGCTCCATCTCTTCGATCATCCCGGCAAGTGGCACAGTCAGACAGCGGTTCGCGTGCTTTCGGAACGGCTCTCCGCCGATCCCGAGACGCCCGACGCCTTGAGAATCCGCCCGCAGCTCGAAGCCCGACTCGCAGAAAACGCGGCCGGAGCACTCGAATCGCTGTGGGTCCTGCAGCGCGTCTGGCCGGAGGCGTTCCTCCAGCACGCCCCTGCACTGCTGCGTCATCCGCACCAGGACGTTCGACGCTGGGCAGTCCGCCTGATCGGGGACTGGCGAACCATCGGGACCTCGCTGGCAGCCGAACTCGCCGCTCTGATCGAGCGCGAACAGGATGTCCAGGTGCTCTGTCAACTGGCCTCCTCGATCCGGCGGCTGCACGGCGTCGATCCCGCTCCGCTCCTCCTGGCGCTGGCGGCACGCCCCGAGATGCAGTCCGACCCCCACTATCCCCTCCTGGTCTGGTGGGCCTTCGAGACCCAGATCGACCCCCTCCGCGAGAATCCTCAACTGGGAGTCCGCATCGAGCCGGTGCCGGATGCAGCAGCGTCGTCACGCCAGCAGATCCTGGCCGCCCTCGTTGAGGCAGACGCCTGGCAGCATCCCGGACTGCAGGACGTCATCCTCCCGCGACTGATGCAGCGATTCGCCATGGAAGGGGTCACCCCGGCCAGCCAACCGACCGGTGAAGGAACCTCTCCCATCGCCCGGCCCGCAGGATTTGCGGCCTGCGAAGACTTGTTCACACGCGCCCCCGATGATGCATCCCGGGGAAAGCTGATCTCGGGACTGATGCAGGCCTTCGAAGGCCGCGAGATCACCGGCCTGCCTCCGTCGCTGGCACGTGCAATCGACGACTACCAGACACGGATCGGCAGTTCCGACCTCGCCCTCTCCCTCAAGCTGGGCAAGCCCGAAGCAGTCACCGAGGCCCTCAAGACGATCCGTAACGAGTCGGCCGATCCCGCGACCAGGCTCGCCTATCTCGACCTCCTCGGACAGATCGACGCACCGCAGGTCGTCTCCCCCTTGCTGGGCCTTTTGGGATCCCCCTCTCCCGCCATCAAACGGGCCGCCATGCGGACCCTGATGAAGTACGACGACCCCAAAATCGGTCAGACCATCTGCAGCCGCTATCACTCCTCACTCCCGGCGGAACACGATCTCCGCTCAACGGCCCAGCGCGTGCTCGCCAGCCGACCCGTCTGGACAAAACAGTTTCTCGCCGAGATCGACGCCTTCCGCATCAAGCCCGACACCGTCCCCCTCGACATCGTCCAGCAGATGCGGCTCCACGACGATCCCGAAATCCAGAAGCGGCTCGACCAGCACTGGGGACGCACCCGCGCCACGCCGGAAGAAAAGCAGCAGCAGATCGAGCGACTCGTCCGTCTGCTCACCAATCCCGACGAATCCGCCTCACCCGCCGACGCCGTTCAGGGACGGGAACTGTTCCGCAAACACTGCAGCGTCTGCCACACCCTGTTTGACGAAGGGGGACAGACCGGCCCCGTCCTCACCGGCTACGAACGTGACAATCTCCAGTTCATGCTTCTGGCGATCGTCGACCCCTCGGCTGCCATTCGCGAGGAGTTCACCCAGTTCCAGGCGGTAACCACCGACGGGCTCGTGCTCAACGGACTCCTCGACGAGCAGACTCCGACAACAATCACACTCCGTGGCGCCAACAACCAGAGCACACAGCTCAACCGGGATGACGTCGAGATCCTCAAGGCCGTCGAGACCTCACTGATGCCCGACGGCCTGATGGACAAACTTACCGACGACGAAGTTCGGCACCTGTTCGCATACCTCACACGTCGGACACCCCTGACGGACTAACCACGGCTGAGCCACCCTGGCCGATTCAAGGCAGTCCATAACGCCATCCGCATCAGTCCCGATCCCGCCAGGCCAATCGACCCGCAAGGCTCCCGTCCTCCGTCGGCGGTAGCACCAGCAGGGAAGGGCAGTGGTCGTCCATACGCCGCCACAAAGTTCCGGAGGAACGGGAACGCAGCGAACTGACGGATCGCTTACTGGCGGCGTCACCCCCCACCAGGCAAGGCCGGTGGTCGCCCATACGCCGCCAAAAAGGTCCGAAAGGACCTAGTCGATCCAGTCGGCAATCCCGAGTTGGCTGCATCCGTCTTCGCCGCGACTGGAGGTCCACATCAGGTTCGATCCGTCGGGACTGAAGACGGGCAACACGTCTGCCTTTTCGTGTGCGGTCATATGCTCGACGTAGCCGGGCGAGACGGTCG
>CAZUXX010000336.1:0-4998 GCA_964624215.1 uncultured Planctomycetaceae bacterium | reverse complement strand
GGCGCGGCTGTCGGGTTCCGGAGCGTTCTTGACCGACGATGCGGAACGCCGGCTGGAGCTCCGGCTGTCGGCACTGGATGTGCCTGTCGATCAGGATCTGGAGTTTGCGATTGTGCATGCGAACCCGGACCTGAGCAGCATCTTTGCCAACGTCGGCCGCAGCGGGTCGGTCGATCTGGAGTCGATCGATGTGACGTGGGTGCCGGGAGGGTCGCCCCGAATCGTGCTGCCGTCGATTGTCCTGCGAAACGGAGTGCTGAAGCTCGAGCAGTTTCCGTTTGTGTGGGAGCGGGTGATGGCGACGCTGCGGTGGCAACCGGGCCGGCTGGAGATCGCGTCGCTGTCGGGATGGCACGGTCGCTCGACGTACCTGCAGGTGGAGAGTGGTGAGTCAGCCGATGCAGCGGTGCTCGAATTTCCCGAGACGGGTCAGGTGGCGTGGCACCTGCATCTGGAAACGATTCGCGTGTCGGCTCTGGAGGCAGGCCAGGAGTTTCGCAAGGCGTTGCCGCCGGCCATTCGCGAGACGGTGGACGCCCTCAACCCGCGGGGCCGGATGAACCTGCTCGTGGGACTGGATCTGAAGGGGTTCCGTGATGGTGCAGATCGCGTGACAGCGGCCTGGACACTGGAGGCGGATCTTTTGGGCGAGAATGCGCTGAGTCCGGGAGTGGAGTTGAGCGGCCTCGAGGGGACGATCGTGATTCCGTACGCGGTGTGGGACGGTCAGCGCAATTTTCTCGAAGGGGCGTTCGTGTTCTCGAAAGCGCGGGCGTTCGACATGCCGGTGACGGATCTGAACGGTCCGTTTCTGATCGATGGCAACGATGTGTTCGTGGGGATGCCGACCTGGCCGGAGTTGAAGGCGGTTCCTCCGTACGATCGCAGCATCAACCGGCTGGGGGGCGAACAGGTTCAGGCGAGCCTGTACGGCGGGCAGGTGGGGTTCGATGTGCACGCCCAGTTGCCATCTACTGCGGGCGGCGAGATCCAGTACCGAACGGAAGTGAACCTGCGGAATGTGAAGCTGCGGCAGTGGGCCCGCGATCACGGGCTCGCCGGTGAGCGGCTGCACGGGGACGTCAATGCGCGGCTTGACTGGTTGATCGGAAAGGGGCGGTCGGATCGCTCGCTCCGGGGAGAAGGCTGGATCCAGATCAGTCCGGCTCAACTGTATGAACTTCCGGTGCTCAACCGGGTGCTGTCGTCGCTGGAACTGCGCCAGCCGGATACGACAGCGTTTCGGTACGCCTACGGCGAGTTCAGCATTCATGACGGACTGTTCGACTTTTCGAAGATCGACCTGGTGGGGGACTCGCTGCGGCTGGTGGGGCGAGGGACGGTCGCGTTCGGGGAAGGATTGAATCGGCGAATTGCAATCGACTTCTACCGGTCGGAGTTTGCGAACCGTCTGCCGGGACTTGGCTTTGCTCTGGGCTTTCTGACCCGAAACTCGCTGGGGGTGAAGCTGCGAGGGACGGTGGACGACCCGGTGGCAGAGGTTCAGGCGAAGCTGGGAGTGATCGACGACGCGCTGCGGAACCTGCTGGACAACTTCAACGCGGGACAACGGCCGGGATTGCCGCGTCCGATTCCGCAGGAGCCCCAACCGCGGCGGCCGACGCTGCGCTGAGCGACGGCTCTCGTCGGCAATCGATGTCGCGGGCGCTGCCCGGGCGACGAGGGAGGGAGCTGTCCGGCCGCTCGGAAGCCTGCGTCGCAGCATTGGCGATGTGGCGGCGATGCTGCCAGAATGCGCGTGTTTCGCTCCCCATCTCCCGACACGGTTTATGACCAAAACGCTCTATCTCGTCGACACGTTCTCTCTGGTATTCCAGGTCTTTTACGCGATCCGGCAGCCAATGACCGGGACGCGAGGTCAGCCGACAAGCGCCGTGTACGGTTTCACGGGGGATCTGAATCACCTGATCAACGAACGACATCCGACCCACCTGATCTGTGCGATGGAGTCGGACGAGCCGGGAGCGCGGGCGGGTCTGTATTCGGACTACAAAGCCCATCGCGAGGAGATGCCGAATGACCTGAAGCCACAACTGCCGCTGATCTTCGACGTCATCGAGGCGTTCGGCGTCCCGATCATTTCGTATCCGGGGTGGGAGGCGGACGATGTGATCGCGACGCTGGCGATGCGTGCGGCTGAAGAGGGATTCGAAGTGCGGATTGTGTCGAGTGACAAGGATCTGCGTCAGTTGCTCGGGCCCCGGGTGCAGATCTACAGCATTCGCAAGCGGGAGTTCCTCGACGAGCACAAGCTGTTCGAGGAGTGGGGGGTCCGTCCGCATCAGGTGATCGACTTCCAGGCGCTGGTGGGTGACAGCGTGGACAATGTTCCGGGAGTCCCGGGCGTCGGACCGAAGAAGGCGGGGGCGCTGTTGCACCATTTCGGCGATCTCGAAGGTGTGCTGGCGAATGCCGACAAGGCTCCGGGCAAGAAGCTGTCGGAGAATCTGAAACTGTTTGCCGATCAGGCCCGGCTGAGTCGGGAGCTGGTGACGCTGCGAACCGATTTGCCGATCGAGTTCGACTGGGAGCAGGCACGCGTGCGTGAGCCGGACTGGGGGCGGCTGCACGAGCTGTACACCGACTTCGGGTTCCGGCGGTATGCGGAGGAGGCGCAGAAGCAACTGCAGGACAACCGGAGGCTGATTTCTCCGGAGGAGCATCAGCGCGAATGGACGGCGATCCGCACTGAGGAACAGTTCGAAACGTTTGTGTCGGAGCTGTCAAAACAGAGTTCCTTCTGTCTCGATCTGGAGACGACGGATCTGGATCCGATGCAGGCGGAGATTGTGGGCTGGGCGTTCTGCTGGGAGCCGGATCGGGCCTACTACATTCCGGTGGGGGGGCCCGACGGTGAGGTGATGCTCTCGCCGAAGCGCGTGGAGGATGCGCTGCGTCCGATTCTGGAGGATCCGACCCGCTCGGTGGTCAATCAGAACATCAAGTACGACCTGCTGGTTCTGCGGGGTTGCGGGATCGAGGTTCCGCAGGTGGGTGTGGACCCGATGATCGCGGACTATCTGCTGGAAGCGGGCGCGCGGAGTCATGGACTGGATGAACTGGCCCAGCGGTATCTGCAGCGCAAACTCATCCCGATCACGGATCTGATCGGGAAGGGGAAACAGCAACTGAAGATGTTCGAGGTCGCCATCAACCGCGCGGCCGAGTACGCGACGGAGGATGCCGATGTCGCGTGGCAACTGTCGCAATTGCTGGAAGAGCGACTGGAACAGGAGGGGCTGGCGACGCTGTATCACGAACTGGAAGGCCCGTTGATCCCGGTGCTGGCGGAGATGGAATGGAACGGGATCCGCATTGATGTGGACGAGTTACGGCGTCAAAGCGATGAGCTGACGGGGCGACTGGATGCCCTGATGCACGAGATCCACGAGCTGGCCGGGGGCGAGTTCAACGTGGCCTCTCCGAAGCAGCTGTCGAAGGTGCTGTTTGAGGATTTGGAGCTGCCGGTACTGAAGCGGACCAAGACCGGGCCGAGCACGAATGAGGAGGTGCTGGAGAAGCTGGCGTCGAAGCATCCGCTGCCGGCCCGGATCATCGAACACCGGACGCTGGCCAAGCTGAAGGGGACCTACCTCGATGCGCTCCCGCGGCTGGTCAACCCGCGGACGGGCAAGCTGCACACCTCATTCAGCCAAGCCACGGCCGCGACCGGTCGGCTGTCGTCGTCCGATCCGAACCTGCAGAACATTCCGATCCGGCGTGAGGAGGGTCGACGGATCCGGCGGGCGTTTCTGCCGTCGGAACCGGAATGGCGTCTGGTGTGCCTGGACTATTCGCAGATCGAGCTGCGGATGCTGGCGCACTTTTGCCGCGATCCGGCGCTGCAGGAGGCGTTTCAGCAGGGGATCGACATTCACCGGGCCGTCGCTGCGGAAGTGTTCGACGTGGCTCCCGAGGAGGTGACGCCCGATCAGCGCCGCATTGCGAAGGCCGTCAACTTCGGTGTGATTTACGGGCAAACGGCGTATGGGCTGTCGGCAGTGCTGGGGATTGACCCGGGGGATGCCGAGGAGTTTATCGACGACTACTTCTCCCGCTATGCGGGGGTTGACCGCTTCATCACCGAGACCCTGCAGGAGTGCCGGCGAACCGGATTTGCGCGGACGATTCTCGGACGGAGGCGGGCCATCGACGGGATTCGCCCGCGACGGTTCCGGAATCTGAATCTGCCGGAGCGGACGGCAGTCAATGCCGTGATTCAGGGATCGGCGGCGGATCTCATCAAGCGGGCGATGGTCAACGTGTATGCCCGGATGCGCCGGGAGGACAGTCCGGCGCGGATGCTCTTGCAGATTCACGACGAGCTCGTGTTTGAAGCTCCGCGGGAGCACGTCGAGGATCTGGTCGCGCTCGCGACTGAGGAAATGACGACGGCTCTGAAACTCGAGGTACCGATCGAGGTCGACGTGAAGTCGGGTGAGAACTGGCTTGATGCGAAGTGAGGGGGAGTCTGTGAGACGGAGACCGGGTCGGCGATCCCGGTCTTGCCGGAGGTGATTGAATCCGGTGCCGGATTGCAGCCAAGGACGCTCCGTCCCTATTGCCAGCCGGCGAGCGGGTTGTCGCGATTTTCGAGGGGGAAGGTCACCGGTCCTCCCGAGACGTGTGAGGCGAAGACGGCGGTGATCATCTCGATGATCCAGCGGGCATCGCGGGCATCACACCGCGGCGAGCGGTCGGGGTTTTCGATACAGTCAAGCAGATCGTTGACGGCCATCACGTTCCCGCCGTGGAGGCCCTGATCCTCGAGCGGTTCGGGTTGGCCGAAACCCGCCGAGGCCAGCTTTTCCCACCGGGCGCCGGTGCGTCCGGGGGACCAGACGGAATCGCGCAGGACCCAGACCGGTTCGAGTGTCCCGGTGACAATTTCGACGATTCCTTCGCTGCCGAAGATCTGCAGACCGAAGCGGCTCTGTCGGGAGGCGCTCCCCCGGTGCGTGCTGAAGTAACCGGTGA
>CAZUXX010000335.1:0-5000 GCA_964624215.1 uncultured Planctomycetaceae bacterium | reverse complement strand
GGCGGGTTACACGTCGACCCGGCACGACATCTGAAAAAGGTCTTCACCGAGGAATACGACGAACTGGTTCTGGTCAAGAACATCCACTTCAACAGCCTCTGCGAACATCATCTGCTTCCCTTCATTGGCACGGCTCACGTCGGCTACCTCCCCCGGGGCAAGGTCGTCGGGCTGAGCAAGCTCGCCCGCATCGTCGACGAAATCTCACGTCAGCCGCAGGTTCAGGAACGGATGACCCACCAGATCGCCGACCTGATCGCCAGCGAACTCGATCCGAAAGGCGTGATCGTGGTGCTCGAAGCCGAGCACAGCTGCATGACCATCCGCGGAATCAAGAAAGCAGGCGCGCTGACCATCACCAGCGCCGTCCGGGGCCTGTGCAAGACGAACGATCGAACCCGGGCGGAAGCGATGGCACTGATCCGCGAAGGAAGGTAAAAGCGGCGGCCCTCCGGGACTCGACCACCCGTCCGGAACCTCTCTCGATCGACACCCCGAACCGGTGTCACAAGCGGGAATCGACGACCCCCGCCAGACTCCCGGCGCGCGTCGTGGGTTCGGATGCCTGCAAACGCACCGCACACGCGGCGGGGCTTTCCGTCGTGTCCTCCGTGTCGCGCTTCTCTCGCGCCAGACTCAGCACGATCCCGACGGTCAGCAGGCTCACCAGCAGATTGCTCCCCCCGTAACTGATCAACGGGAGCGAGATCCCCTTGGGGGGGAGCAGCGCGACGACAACCGCGATGTTGATCGCCCCCTGCAGAACCAGCGACGTCAGCAGTGTGTGCCCCACGACCGATTCAAACCCCGCAGGCGGAAGTCGTCGCAGCAGGCGGGCCCCGGTGATGTAGAATCCGCTCCACAACACAATCACGCCGAGCGTCCCGGCCAGGCCAAGTTCTTCGCCGATCACCGCAAACACGAAGTCGGTGTGCCCCTCAGGCAGGAAACTCAGCTTCTGCGTTCCCCGACCGATCCCCCGTCCCAGTGGCCCCCCGGCTCCCAGGGACGTCAGCGACTGCCGCACCTGATACGGAGCTTCATCCTCTCCCAGCCAGGCCTGGGCAAACCCTTCGATCCGCTTGAGCTGATACGGCCTCAAGACGACCACTCCGGCCAGCAGCGGAGCGGTCAGTCCGATCGCGAGCAGGAATCGCCGGGCAGGCCAGCCGGCATAGAACAGTGTCAGCCCTGCCGAGGCGGCGAGGAACAGGGTGGTCCCCAGATCCGGCTGCTGAATCACGATCAGTGCAACCGCGGCCGTCGGCAGACCGACCCTCACCAGGTCTTTCAGAAACGGAGGTGACGGTCCACAGATGGTCCGCGCGACCAACAGCGGCAACGTGATCTTGGCCAGTTCCGACGGCTGGAAGGTCCAGCCTCCAATCCGCATCCAGCGACGCGCACCGTTCACGGTCAACCCGATCCCGGGAAGCATCGTGACGACCAGCAGGGCCAGCGTGATCCCGAACAGCAGCGGCGCAAGCGCCCGCCAGAGGCGTGCCGGAACCGCGGCAGCACACGCAGCCACCACACCCGCAACCGCCAGAAACAACAGCTGCCGCCCGAAATAGACCTGCTCGTGGTCTGTCGGACGGGAAGTGATGCTCGAGCTGTACACCATCAGCAGCCCGAGCGCGAGCAGCACGACCGTGACGAGAACGAACTGTTGTTGGCGCCCCATGACGTAGAAGGCATCGGCGCCGCAGCGGCGGTCCCTTCACGCAATCGTCTCCAGGCAATTACCTGCGGGGGACTTCGGTCCCCGTCGTGCCATCGATCTGGACCGGCCCGGCAAACCAGACGCGACCGGCTTCGTTACCCCCTCTCCGTGGTGCGACCGTCACCAACGGAACGTCAGTCAAGCTTGCCCCAGATTCTCTCCAGCACCTGGTAGCCAACCGGGTCGTACTCCCGCAGTTCGGCCCGCACAAACGGGTAAAAGTCGTTGCGGTAGAAGTAGGCCTCGGTCGCCTCGGCAAAGTACTCCTTGTGGTTCGTCAGCGCGTAATGCCGCACCCGCGCCCCCGTGAACAGCAGGACGTCTTCGTAGAGTCCCTGCTCACAGGCGTTCTCGTACGCGGCCCGGATCTCCACATGGTCAAACGACAGGACCTGATCGTGATACCCGTGCGCCAGCTCGTGCAGCACCACCATCGGATGCTTCAGCAGCGTGTGGCGCTTCAGCAGCTCCCCGGCATGGGGGATATGCACCTTCTTCTCCAGCCGCGGATCGTGACCATGATCAATCAGCCACTTCCGGCTGGGGTGGTACTGCATCGGCTTGAGAACCGGATTCGAAACCTCGATCCAGATCTCGACCCGACGCAGGTTCTCCAGCGGTTCCGGATCGACCAGAAGCGCAATCCGGTGCAGGTGATCGGCCAGCATCCGCAAGGCCCTGGCCCCCATCTCCGCGTGATCCCCTTCCACCATTTGAGGATCGACCCACACCGTCCAGCCCTCGATGTCTCGACGGACCGGGTCAAACCGGTGAGCCGCTGCGATCTCGACCTCATCCCTGGCGGTCGACGGTGACGTGCCGACGAAAACGGTTGCCACCGCGAGCAGAGCAGTCACAGTTCGCATGGGTCGGTTCCACAGGGTCAGAAATCGTCGCTGCCGGCAATCTGGATGGGCGCCCGGTCCGCAAACTTCATCATCTGTTTCAGCCACACCAGATCGACCGTACCGATGGGACCGTGGCGGTTCTTTGCCACGATCAGATCGGCCTCGCCCGGACGGTCTTCCGGATCGTACGCTTCCGGACGGTGCAGAAACATCACGATATCGGCATCCTGTTCAATCGCACCACTCTCACGCAGGTCGGCCAGTCGCGGACGCTTGTCTTCCCGCTGCTCGACACTTCGGTTGAGCTGGGCCAGCGCAACGACCGGCACATCCAGATCCTTCGCCAGGAATTTCAGCCGCCGCGTAATCGACGAGATCTGCTGCTCGCGTGGCATGTTCTTGTCCTCCGGCTCGATGAGCTGGAGGTAGTCGATGACGATCAGCCCCAGTCCGAAGCGACGCTTCAGGCGCCGGGCAATCGCCGCAATCTGCGACATCGTCCGGCCGGCGGTGTCGTCGATGAACAGCTTGTACTCCTTGAGGGTGTTGGCTCCCTCCATGAGGGCATGCTGCTCGACTTCATCCAGGTCTCCCTGTCGCAGCCGGTGACCGTCGATCCGGGCATGGATACACAGCAGTCGCTCTGCCAGTTCCAGACGCGACTGCTCCAGACTGAACAGCAACACCCCCTGCTGGTGACTCGCTACGGCCAGCGCGAAGTTACAGACCAAAGCCGTCTTTCCCATCGCAGGCCGGGCCGCCAGCACCAGCAGCTCTGACGGCTGAAACCCGCTGGTCACCTCGTCCAGCCCTGTGAACCCGGTCGGGGTCCCGCTGATGCTCCCCTCCTGGTCCATGCGGTGAAAGATCCGCTCGAACGCCTGAGTGAGGATGTCTCCGATTGCGATCCGATCGACATCCGACTGCTCTTCAGCAATCGCGTAAATGCGTTTCTCGGCCGCAGCGAGAATCTCCTCGACCGATCCTTCACCGTGATACGCCTCGCGCAGCGAGTCGGTGCAGGCATTGATCAGTTCCCGCTGCAGGGCCTTTTCGCGAACGATCTTCGCGTAGTACTCGGCATGAGCCGCATGCGGAACCGCCTGGAGGACCGTCAGCAGGTACCCCGGTCCGCCGACTTCTTCGAGCCACTTGCGTTTTTCGAGTTCGTGTCCGAGGGTGACCGCGTCGATCCCGCGGACACCCGACTCATACATATCGTGGATCGCCTGGAACATCCGGCGATGCGCGTCGCTGTAAAAATGGTCCGCCCGCACGTGCTGCAGCACGTCATCCAGCACTTCATTGAGGGCCAGCACACTCCCCAGTACACAGCGTTCGGCCTCAAGATCCTGCGGGGGGACCTTGTCGAGCAGCTGCTCGGCAGTGACGGCCGGGGTCTTGGAACGGCGTTCGGCGACTGCCATGGCATCCCTTCGCGACAGATGTCGATAACGTGATGAAGACGCCGAATTCGGCGCCCCCAGACGAAGACATCCCGCCGGGAAGGGCGGGATGCGCGACGATTCGAATTCTCGAAAGGGGCCAACTCCCACGCGAGGAGACGACCCCGGATCACACCGGGAAACGCAACCGCTTCCGGCAGATCGACTCAGCCAGCAGACGGATCAGTGGATGCTGGCCACGGGCACGACCCAGACCTTCATCTCGCCGCCAACCTCTTCGTGCAGCTGGAAGCGGATGGTGTACATCCCCAGTTCCTTCAGCGGGCCTTCGAGCAGCAGATGTTCCGGCTCGACCGGATGACCGGCCGCCTTCAGCGCATCGCTGATATCCCGGGCGCCAATGGAGCCGTACAGGTGGCCTTCCGGCGTGGCGTTGGCTTCGAGCGTCACACTGTAGTTGGCGACTTCGCCAGCCAGCCGCTTGAGATTCGCCAGCTTTGCATCCAGCAGAGCCTTCTGCCGCATCCGATGCTGCTCGACCATCCGCTTGTTCGCTTCGGTCGCTACCGTCGCCAGCCCCTGCGGGAGCAGGTAGTTGCGGGCATAACCGGGCTTCACCCGCACAATTTCACCCTGCTTGCCGAGGTGAGTGATGTTCTCGGTGAGCATCAGCTCCACGCCTCCCCGGCGGTCGGCAGAGCGGATTCGTTCCTTGCGCTTCAGAGGCATCGTCGTCGCCTGTCGTTTCTTGATTCAGTACGTGACTGCGAATGAATGTGTTCGGGATGAGTTCTCGCAACCCGTGATCGAGGATCGCACCTCGCGCCGGGCGTCTCTAGAACGGGACTTCGTCGTCGGGAAAGTCCGAACCGGCCCCGGGACCGCTGTCGTAACCTCCACCGAAGTCGTCGTCGCGGCGAGGGCCACCACCACCGGAAGGACCACCCCCACTGCGGCCGAATCCTCCGGACTCTCCGCGGGGGCCTCCGCCCCCTCCGCCACCGCCGCCACCGACCATCGTCA
>CAZUXX010000334.1:3588-5003 GCA_964624215.1 uncultured Planctomycetaceae bacterium | reverse complement strand
CAGCGGAATCGAAATCCCCTGAGCCGAAATCTCCGCATACGTCATGATCCGCTCCCCGCTCGCCAGCAGCTCACCTGCATGCGGGTGTCCCACCACCTGGGCCTGAGGCATCAGTGCCTTCGCACTCTTCAGCGCCTGCACATGATCGACGTCGGCGTGCGTTGCGACCAGATACTTGCAGCCTGACAGCGGAAAATCCATCTGACGGATCAGCTCGACGATATCCTCGAGCGTATCCTCGTACCCGATGTCGATCAGGCCCCATTCGTTGCCGTCAAACACGAGATAAACGCAACACCCCAGACGCCTCCGCGCCTGGTAGTTCATCTCGATGACGTTGGGAAAAATCTCGACACGTGGCTGCATCACTCGGCTCCCCGGGGTGGCTTCGACCGCAGATTCTACGGACTGCTTTGAAAAGCGGAACCTACGCTGGATTCGATCCTCAGCGAGTTTCACGAGAGCATAGGCCGCTCGCCGAAAGTGTCCCTCCCGCCGGAATCCTCGTCCCTGACCTCACTCATGCAGCGGCACGGGTCCCACCCCAGTCGAGCCGGTACAGCCGCCCGCAGCGGAAACCGCAGATCGCCCATTCCCCGAGCGGATCGCACTGAAGCGCAACAACATCATCCGGAACGCGCGTCGCCCACATCAGCTCCCCGTCCGGATCCAGCCAGTACAGCGAACGCTCCACCGTCGACGCAATCACCCGCTGCGGCTCGAAGCTCACTGCCGCCCGGTTGACGGTCCCGTCCAGCATGTATGCCCCGACATTGCCCCCCTCGGCATCAAACACCTGGATCCCGTGCCCAAACGATGCCAGGTAAATCAGCGACCCGTCTCCCGTCATCTCCAGCTGACCCACGTTCGACCAGAGCTTCTCGGTCCACAGCTGCTCCCCGTACAGGCGATGACGGCAGAGCAGCCCGTGCTCTGCACACCCGATCAGCTCCGGCTCGGCAGCGACAAACTGTGCAAACGACAGCGGACGGATCGTCTCAAAGCGCGAAACCTTGGCCTTCCCCGCATCGTAGATCCGGTTCTCGCCACTGGCGGCACAGATCGCAACGTGCGTCCCGTACGGGGCAATGGCCACTTCCAGTGCCGGCTCGGGAATCTCCAGCTTCCATTGCGACGTGAACGTGTGGTCGAAGTAGTGCACCGTCCCTTCACCGCACAGGGCCACGCCCGCCGATCCGTCGTCACTCCACGCCAGCTTGCGGATCGGATCATGCAGACGCGTCAACGCGACGATCCGACCGGTGCGGTCCAGACGACACAGCGCTCCGGTCTCGTCGGCGACGAACGTCTCTCCCGTTTCCCTGGCGAGACTGATCGCCGTCACATTCCCTTCCGTGACGAACGACCAGCCAATGACGGGCGCGATTCCCTGTCCCGCCTGCGTCCAGTCAAGA
>CAZUXX010000334.1:0-3578 GCA_964624215.1 uncultured Planctomycetaceae bacterium | reverse complement strand
TCGGAGAAGGGCTGGTAATCGCATTGTGGGGTCAGCGTCTGGTGTACGTCGCACTCGCCCCCAGAACATCCAGGGCCCGCACCACGTCCAGATCATGAATCGGATCGACTTCACCGAGCGGGCGGCGATAGCTGTCGTTCTCCGGCAGCTCGACCAGCACGTCCGGCTTCACCCCGATCTTACTGAGCCAGTGTCCATTCGGGGAGTAAAAGTGGGCTGTCGTCAGTCGCAGCCCGGTTCCTCCCCGGACCGGGTAAATGCTCTGCACCGACCATTTCCCGTACGATTTGCGGCCGACAATCGTCCCCCGGCCGTGGTCCCGAATCGCACCGGCCACAATCTCACTCGCACTGGCACTGTACTCGTCGATCAACAGCACCAGCGGCATCGACCACGTCCCGGGACGATGTGCCACGAACTGCTGGTTCTGATCGGGCACGCGACCCTTCGTCGTCACCAGAACTCCATCTTCGATAAACAGGTCCAGCACATCGGCTGCCTGCTTGAGAAGTCCGCCCGGGTTTCCGCGCAGGTCCCAGATCAGCGACTTCATCCCCTGCCGTTGCAGCCGGTGCAGCGCCATCTGCAGCTCAAACGCGGTCGACTCCTGGAATCCCGTCTGCTGGATGTAGGCAATCCCCCGCTCACTGTCGATGATCGTCGCCACCGGAACACTCTTGACCTCCACCTTGCGGCGGACACAGGTCACCTGAGCAGGCGCCTCTGACGTCGGGTGGACGATCTCCAGTTGCACACTCGACCCTTCGCGCCCTGACAAAAGGCCGGCCGCTTCGTCGGTCGTCATGAACTTGCAGCAGGTCCCGTTGATCTTCGAAATGTAGTCACCCGGACGAAGTCCCGATTCGGCAGCCGGGCTGTGCGGCAGTACGCTTCGCAGCGCCATCCCCTTCCCCAGCTCCCCTTCCATCACGATGCCGATGCCAACGAATTCCCCCTTCATGCTGTCATGAAGATCATCGTGACGGCTCGGTGTCAGCACCGCGCTGTAGTCGTCCAGACAGTGACAAGCACCAAACACATATTCCATGATCACGGCCGCATCGCTCAGCCCGAGAGTCTTGCGGCTCAGATCGGCCACTTCGATCACCAGCTGTCGCGCCCCGTTCCGGTCGTACAGCGGCTTGTTCCAGTACCGCTCATGCAGAAGCCGCTTGAGTGTCTGGATCCGCTTCGGATCCGCCCCGAACAGGTTCTGGTCGACAAACCGCTCGTTCGAAAGGGCCAGCCACAGGCTTTCCGTCCCGTGCGCCACGATCGACGTCGTGCTGATGTCTTCGACATAGTTCATCCGCACCTGCGTCAGCACCGAGTCGTACAGCTCGAGCGCATCGTGCCGTGAGAGCGTCAGCATCGATTCGCGGAACGAACGGTCGCTGTACCGCCGCTCCACATTGAACTGAATCCGCGATCGACGCAGGCCGTAACTGAGCGATTCGTTATCCGGCCACTTCTCGCTCGCCTGCTTGTAGAACTCGGCCGCGTCCTGCCACTTGTGTTCCTGCTCGAGGCCTGTCCCGATCGACAGGGCCGCCTGCGGATCACGCCCCAAGTCGATTTCAGCAAAGGTGACGCCGGTACCGAACAGCAGAAACGCCGTCAGCACCAGACTGCTTGCGAGGGGTCGAAGGCAGCGAACGGGCATCAGCGGAAGTCCTCCCGTGCCGTCCGGAAACGGCGGGTTCATTCTGTCAGGCTGGGCCTCCTGCCGTTGTAGGGGACGAACCCCTTGGTACCTCCTGCGATGACTCCCTGGCACGCGGCTGTCGCCGGCGGGCAACTGATGCCCCGCGGCAACAACCGAAGTCCACGAACTCTAGGTCACGATGCCCGCAGCGGCCCGATTTCTCAACCGTCTTCATGAAGGAATCTCGTCACCTTCCCCAATAATACGGCTGATCGGGATGAACAGAATGGCCCACCCGATCGGAGAAAAGAGAGGATCTGGGGAAGACGGGCCATTCCGCGGCAAAAAGTCCGGCTGCCGAACGAGGAAAGTGCCCCGCGTCCGAAACAGCCTCAGACGGCCACCAGGCAAGCGGTTTCTTGCCGAAAGGCGAGTGAGAAGAAGCTCGGCAGGAATTCACCAGGGATCCACGGCCCCTGCGACAGCCTCTCGACGAACAGCACGCCGGGAATTCCCCGGGGAGCGGTCAGGTGAGGTGGACAGAAAACCGGCTCATTCGGATTTCTCGTTCCGATCGAACAAGGCCACACAATCGTGCAGCGAGGTCCCCTTCCCGTCGCTGACGGCGTACTTCGCCGGGCCCCACAGCGACACTCCCGCATGAGTCCCGTCAGCTTTCAAAAGGTACAGCTTGAGTCCGAAGTTCGGGCGGCCGTCCGGGGTCAGCAGACGGGCCTCACGCGTCTGCGAAACGATCCGCTGCAGGACTTCGATCCCGGCTTCGGCGGGAGACCGGGACCGCATCAGCTCCACGGCCGCAAACGAAGACAACGCCCGTAGATTCGCCTCGCCTCGTCCGGTGCTGCCACACGATCCGAGAGCGTTATCGACATACAGTCCCGCGCCCGCGATGCAGCTGTCACCGACCCGCCCGGGAATCTTGAACGCCAACCCGCTGGTCGATGTGACGCACGAGATGTTCCCGTCGGGGGTGCGGCAACTCAGATGCACCGTGCCCGTCGGTCGATCGCGACCATCGAGTCTCAAGGGGCCTGTCGAATCCGCCTCGCTGCGGGCGTAGCGCGGAGGGTGATGGTCATCGGCGAGTTTGAAAAACTCCAGCACCTCCGGATCGAGTTGATCGGTCGGCGGAGGCAGCCAGTCATCAATCGTCGAGCGCGTCTGCTTCCAGTACAGCCAGATTTTGCGGGCCTTCTCGGTCAGCAGGCATTCCTCCCTGAATCCGTGAGCCCGTGCAAACTGCAGGGCCCCATCCCCCACCAGCAGAGTGTGATCGGTCTGCTCCATCACCAGTCGCGCCACCTGGGACGCATGACGCACGTTCCTCATCGCAGCCACCCCGCCCGCCCGATGAGTCGGCCCGTGCATGACGGCTGCATCCAGCTCAACCACTCCCTCTTCGTTCGGCAGCCCCCCGTAGCCAACCGTGAGGTCATCGGGATCGTCCTCAACCGTGGTGATCCCGGCGACGGCGGCATCGAGCGAATCCGCCCCTTCGCTCATCATCCGCACTGCCAACCCGGCGGCCGCAAGAGCATTCGCCGATCCGATCGCAAGGGGACTGGTCATGTCACTGAGTCGTGGGTGCGGTTGCAGGACAGATCCGCCGCCGGCCGGAAATCCGGCGGCCGCTCGCGACGACTGTAAGCCGACTTTGCCCCGACGGCGAGAGAACGCCGCTCCCTTCAGCCCTGCCCATCAGCCGCACACACGCTCCCGCTGGCCCGGGCGCAAGCTCGATCACCGGCCGATTCTGCAGCACCGTTCCGATGCATCGCAACAGTCACGCATGGCTCTCCGCGGCCGACAGTCATTGCCTCATTTGCCTTGCCCCTCTTGATACCGGCGCGCGACAGGCATCAAAATAGAGGGGATCAGGCACGGGGTTCACCACGCAAAACCCCTTGCCCTG
>CAZUXX010000333.1:1187-5018 GCA_964624215.1 uncultured Planctomycetaceae bacterium | reverse complement strand
ATGTCGGCACGACCGTCGGGACTGTTGATCGCGAGGAGTGCCGTCTCGACTTCATCGGCGGTGAAGTAGTTCGTGGAGAGATTCCAGTCCCAGGTTCCCATTCGCCCGGCCTGCAATGACAGCCTCAACCGCTCCTCGCTTTCACGAAGCTTGTCAGTGAGGGCACGAAGTGCCGAAGTTCGCTCCCGGATGGTTTCCTCCAGTGTGTTGGGACTGCGGAACGAAAGAGCGCGAGGGACCACCGGGATCAGAGCGGCGACAGTCGCCCACGAGACCGCGGCTGTCGCCAGTTTGAGATAACCCGAAAGGCGGTACGCTGGCCACCAGAACAGCATTGCTTCGACAAGGTGCACCGTTCCACAACAAAAGATGAAGGCCCCGAAGAGCCACAGGATCTTGTGGAACGGGAGATCGTGCCGCCGGCGGACGAAATACCAGAGCACAATCGGAATCGTCAGGAAGGCCCCCCAGGTTGCGATGTCGGCGACGACGTGCACCCACCCCCATCCGGGAAAGCTGGTCCAGCCATCTCCGCAATCCCACAGTCGCGGGAAATCCGAGATGTCGAACGGGTTCAACGAAGCTAGCGGCATCGCGTCGTGCTCATCGTGCCAGCAAACTCGACGAGGCCCGGGGGGGGAAGGGATGCGGATTCCCCGAACCGCCAGATCACCGGAGGTTGCTCTGTTCGGCAATGGAATACGAGTCTGCGGAGCGAGCGACCGAATCTTTGCAGAGCCGCTCGATGGGGACAACGTTTCCGGGGCCCTGTTGTAGCTCCTCGGGCGGCAGCGTCAGGGATTCCCCGATGGGCGCCTCGGAAGAGTTTTGAGGCTCCAGTTGTGAGTCCCGCAGACCGATCAGACGAGTGTGGATTGAACGCGCAGCAGACGCGATGAACGCCGTTCGAACTTTCCGCGTCACGCGGCGGGATGCCCATCATTGATGCAACTGCTTCCGTGTCAATGCCTTGCTGCGTGATCGCACATGGAGGCCGTGCGGCGCGCCGTGTGCGGGAGAACACCGCGCCGCGCTGCCTGCACTGACGCGGGTTGTCCGGTGATTCCCGGCTGGGAGGCCGGGGATATACCGTTGAGAGAAAGGTTCTGGTGCGAAATGATTCCCGCCGAACATCTTGACCTTCCCCCACAGGTGATCACACGACACCAGTCGGCACTGTGGGATCTGATTTCAATGAACCGCGAGAGCGTCGCCGGCTTCACGCGACTGGCAGCGACGATTGACGATGAAGAGGTCAGCCGCCTGGCGACGGATCAGGCGCGGATTCGTCGGCAGCAGGCAGACGAGCTGGCGTCGATCATCGATGTGAATGTCGACGAGGTCGAGCCGGTCCCCGGGCGGTTCGGGATGGCAGTCCATCAGGCATGGGAACAGGCCTGTGCTGCGATGCAGTCGCGACGAATTTTTCTGGTGCTGACACAGGCGTTGCGTGCCGAAACGTTCTTTGCCCGGGCATACTCCGTCTGCCTTCGTTTCGCGGGACATGAATCGCTCGCACCGATTTTGCGAAAGCACGCCGCACAGAGCCAGAGTCTGACGGAAGCGCTGCTGCGACTCCGGGAGCCGTACTGGCTTTAGACGACTGACCCGGCAGTCGCATTCACACACAAGCGATACACGGACGGTGACCCCGCAGGGCTTCCCGACGATCGAATCACAGCCGTTCCCGGGTGAAATGTGTCTGCCACGATCAGTCGCAACCAACGAGACTTCCCCGGGCGAACAATGACTGACGAGCAAACTCTCGTTCTGTGGAATCCCGGTGCACGTCAGACCGGTACTCAACAACGGGTCCGGGAAGAGCTCGAACTGCGCCCGGGCTGCTCCGTCCGCGAGACCCGCACTCGGGAGGAAGCCTTCGACGTGATTCGTGAGGAAGTCGAAAAGGGTGCCCAGCGTGTGATTGCCGCAGGTGGCGACGGGTCGGCCAACGTGGTCTTTCAGGGGGTTTATGAAGCGGATGCTCTCGACCGGGTAACGGTGGCGATCCTGCCGCTCGGAACGGGAAATGATCTGGCCCGGACGCTGGGGATGCCGCTTGATCCGCTCGATGCCATCGATGTGGTTTTTTCACCAACGACCACGGCGGTCGACGTGCTGTTGGCACACTGGGATGGACAGCACCGCGTTGTCGGCAACATGGCCACTGCCGGTAACACGGGGCGATTCATCGAGCATCTGACGAGCGACATGAAGCAGCGGTGGGGCCCGTTCTGTTACCTGCGGGGAGTGATCGATGTCGCGTTCGATCTCGAGGTATTCGACATCGAAGTCATCTTCGATGAGGAGCCTCCCGTTTCCCGGTCTCTGCTGAACATCTTCTGTGCGAACGGGCCGTCCACCGGGGCCGGGATGCCGGTGGCCCCGACTGCCCGAGTCGATGACGGCCTGATCGACGTCGTGATGATTCACGACGGGACGGCGGGGGAAATTGTCGGGCTCGCGGCCAGCTATGTGCTCAGTGATTACATCGAGCACGAGCTGGTCGAACACCGCCAGGTGCGTCGAGTCCGTTTCGAGGGGCCAGCGCCCATGCCCCTGTCGATCGACGGCGACATGCTTGACGCCGCCGGGATCGAACTGGTAGTCACCGGTCAGAAGATTCACGTCGTGAGTACCTCGCAAGCCGCGACGGAGAACTGACCCGGCCGGCGGTTGAATGCTCTGCGAGCGCCGCGGCCGAGAGTGGCACCCGGTCATGCACCGGGAGTTCTCGGACTGGAGCGAGCGGGGTCGTCACGAGTGGACCCCGTGCGGCGATCGCCCGTCGTCGGTCTCCTTTCCCGCTGGTCGCCCATGACTCCGTTTCGGCGTGTCCTGCTGATCGTCATTGACGCGTTTGCCAGCGACGTCGTCGAGCCGGCACTTGCTGCCGGGGAGCTGCCGAATATGCAGGCGCTCGTGGAGCGCGGGCAGCTTCAGCGTTCGTGTTCGATCTTCCCTTCGATCACGCCGGCGGCGACAGCAACGCTGGTGACGGGGGAGTATCCCGCCAGTCACGGAATCGCCGGGGCCTACTGGTACAACGACGACGCCGACACGGTCTCGTACTTCGGTGACGACATCTGGGTCATCCTCGCTGAAGGGGTCGGTTCCTATTTCGAGGACTTCCTCCAGCATCTCAACCGCGACCGGCTGCGAACCGAACTGATCTTCGAGCGGGTCGAGCGACACGGTTTGACGGCCGGCACGCTCAATTACATGTGGTTCCGCGGGCAGCATTCACACGAAGTCCACGCACCGCTGCTCCTGCGGCTGATGCCGGGCGCATCGGCGGCGTTCAGCACCACGATCGCGGCGGCGAAGCACACCACACTGGGCGACTTTGTTCTCTCACGATTGCCCGGATCGGAGGAACGTTTTCGCAGCGCTGGAGGATTCCGTCGCCGGTACGGATTCCATGACGAGACGACACGCGAGCAACTGCTGCAGCTTACCGAGCACGGAGAGTGGCCCGACTTCACGCTGGCGTACTTTCCCAACAACGACTTCGAAAGTCACAACGTCGGGCGCAGGAATGCCTTCGCCACACTGCAGCGGGTCGACCAGACGCTCGGTGAGGTCTTTGAACGGTGCGGGGGGATTGACGCCTTCCTTCGCGCGTCCGCAGTTCTGATGACGGGTGATCATTCGCAGAGTGACACGCTCGATGATGAGGACGAGCGTCGCATCGAACTCGAAGACGTGCTCACCGATTTCCGCATCGTCCCGGCCGGCGAGACGTGGAGCGACGGAGACGAGCTCATGGTCTGCCCGAACATGCGAGCCGCCCAGATCTATCTGAAGGAGGGGGTGGGCGAGTCGTTCTTC
>CAZUXX010000333.1:0-1162 GCA_964624215.1 uncultured Planctomycetaceae bacterium | reverse complement strand
AACCTCGGCGCGGAGTCGCGCATCGACCAGATTCTCTGGCGTATCGGCGACCGGTACTTCGTTCGTCGTGGTGAAGCTCAACTGGTGTTTTCGCGGCAGGAGACGTCGGGAGCCCGCCGGGTGATCGATGAGCAGGAGAATGTCTGGTTTCTCGGGGGGGATCTCTCCCCGGTCGATGCGCAGGTCAACGGGGACCGGCTGACCTTTGGCGACTATCCGAATGCCCTCGAACGGATCGAGGGCGCCTTCGGACCCCGGTCCGGAGAAGTCTGGATCACGGCAACTCCGGGATGCGAGTTTGCAGTCCCCCGGACCGAAACGCATCCCGGCGGATCTCATGGATCACTGCATGCGCTCGACTCCATATCGCCACTGATCACGGCGGGGCTGCCTGCAGGGATGACGACTCCTCGATTTCCCCGGTCGCGGGACATTGTCCCGTTGTCTCTGCAAATCCTGGGCATCACACGATGACGCGTGATGCGTCCTGTCTGCCGGGCCCGCTTCCGTGACAATTCCACTCCGCGTGAGAATTGTCACACTGGAACGAGTCTTCGTCCCGTCGAATGCCGAAGCCTTTGTTTGTGACCGGACCTTCGCCCATCTGCCGCCTTCCGCCTGCCAGGCCTCCCGGAGTCGCGCTGGCCCTGGCCGTCTTCCTTCTGGGGAGTCTCTTGAAGGGGTGGGTTGTGCTTCTGCTGGTGGAGAGCCACCGCGGGATCCCGACCTTCGCTCCCTATCTCAGCGATGCAGCGTGGGCGGGGCTTGTTGCCCTCCTGGGTGGAACGATCGAGCCGCCGCTGGTGCCCGGGGAGTCCCCGGTCGCGACTCTCCCGCTGCTGAATCACTTCGCAGTGATTCTCGGACTCAATGTTGTCCTGCTGCTCAGTGGAGCACTGGTCTTCCGGCTGCGGAAGTGCGACGTCGGTGCGGCCGTCCGGCAGTGGATGGTACGCGGGTGGCTGTGGAGTATGGCTGCCGGAGCGTGGGGCGTGCTGTGGGCCATCAGCCTGTGGCTGCAGTGGGGCTCCGGCCTCGCGGTCCTCTCGGCCGCATCTCCGCTGTGGATGGCCGTCTTTGCCAGTCTCTGTCTCGGAGAAGCCTTCGCGGCAGAGCGGCAATACCGCACGGTCAGCACGACAGCACCTTCAGATGAAGCGGG
>CAZUXX010000332.1:4412-5038 GCA_964624215.1 uncultured Planctomycetaceae bacterium | reverse complement strand
CGCTCATCCAGACCTGGCAGCAGGCTCGACGCGACGGACGCATTCCTGATCAGTCAGAGATCGATGCCGTCCTCGAGCGAACCGGGATGCGTCATCTCGCGATTGAGAATTCGCCGGGCACCGTCGAATTCCTCACCGCAGGGGTCGCCCTCAATTTTGGCGCAATCGGGAAAGGGATCGCCATTGACCGCGCCTGGAAGCGGCTCGAAACAGCCGGAGTGACCGATGCACTCATCCACGGTGGCCACAGCAGCCTGTACGCCGCAGGCACGCACCTCGAACCGGCTGGATGGCCCGTCGGACTGAAGAATCCCCTGTTCACCGAGGAGTCGTATCTCACCTTGCTCCTCAGGGACCGGGCACTGGCTACCAGTGGTTCGAATATCCAGTTCTTCCGTTCCGGTGGCAAACGTTACGGGCACATTCTCGACCCCCGCACCGGCTGGCCGGCGAGTGGGCTGCTGTCTGTCAGTGTTGTCGCTCCGACCGCGGCCGAGGCCGACGCCTTGTCCACCGCCTTCTACGTCCTCGGACTCGAAAAGTCTCTTGAATACTGCGATACTCACCCGTCTGTCGGTGCGGTGCTGACGCCACCTCCCACACGTGGCCGTCTCCTGCGACCGATC
>CAZUXX010000332.1:0-4402 GCA_964624215.1 uncultured Planctomycetaceae bacterium | reverse complement strand
TTCCCCGCGAGTCCGTGTATCTCAATTCGCCCGACATTCAGCCTGAATTCCCGGACGAACCATCCCGGGCCTGACCACGTCCGGCCCGGCCCACCCAACTGCATTTCATCTCCCTGATCACCGAATTTTTGTCTGCCAGGTACGCTCTCCGTGTCTGATCTGAAAAGAATTTCTGTCGTCGCCATCGTCCTGCTGGTCCTGCTGCGAATCGCAATCGGGTGGCAGTTCCTCTACGAAGGACTCTGGAAGTACGACAAGCAATCCTCGGCAAATCCCTGGTCTCCCAAAGGCTATCTCGTCAACGCCGAAGGGCCGTTCCGTGACTACTTCCGCGGGATGGTCAGTGACTTCCCGCAGGAGAACGATCCCGATGATCTGCTGTGGCTGGACTACGATGTCGTCTCCGCCGCATGGGATCGCTGGGCCCACAGGTTTGCCGCACACTACGGCCTCACCGACGAGCAGAAGAGCCGACTCGACGAGTTGATCGAGGGGCCGAAAGTCATTCGCAGCGGCAACGGATTGCCCAAACTTCCCAAACTCCCCGAAGGGGTCCCGGCCGACTTCAAAGGGCTGCAGCCCGACCTCAAATTCGAGGATGGCGTCCTCGTCATCTCCAACGGCGATGTGCTGACTCCCGATGACGTCGACACCGCCCTCTCCTGGATCGGCGGGGTCATGTCCGAGCGCATCGAGAATGGAGAGGTCCTCCCGACCCTGGCCGAGCGCGACGACTTCGGCAACGCGAAAATCGACGAAAATGGACAACCGGTCCGCATCGACGACGGCCTGAAAAAACTCTATGCCGGACACCTGCTCAATCTCCAGTCGCTCGTCCAGCAGCGGCTCGGAGCCCGGCAGAAGCTCCGCGCCACGCTGATGGGCGACCCCAGCCGCGCCGGTGTGTACCTGCAGGCCAAGGGAACCAGGCTGGGCGGCAAGATGGGAGAGCCAGACCCCGACGCCGACTACACGCACCTGATCCACTACGGAGAAATCAGGAAATACAAGGACGAACTGCGCGCATACGAAACCGCTCGCAAACGGGCGACAATGCCCTACGAGTTTGATCACCTCGCACGCCTGAAAACCAAGCTCGAGGACCTCAAACGCAAAGCCGTCGGACCGGTCAGGACCATCGACTCCGACCTCAAGGAAGCAGCGAAGGCCATGCTGACGGTGGAACAGATCGCCCGAGGGCCACTTGCCCCCGAAGACACGCCCACGCTCCGCGCCGGGCGACAGGCGATGTGGGGACTGATCATCCTCGGCTGTCTGCTGATCGTCGGGCTGGCCACCCGCGTCGCAGCCATCGCCGGCGCCGTGATGCTGATGATGTTCTACCTCGTCGCTCCGCCGTGGCCTGGTGTCCCCGAAATCCCCGGCCCGGAGCACAGCTTCATCGTCAACAAGAACCTGATCGAAGCGATTGCTCTGGTGAGCCTCGCCGCTCTTCCCAGTGGCTCCTGGTTCGGGCTCGATGGAGTGATCCGCTGGATCTTCACCCGCAAGCAGGCTTCCCAGAGCAGCACCGATGCGTAATTTCGGATTCCCCACAGCCGCACCCCTGTGGTGCGGGACGGTGGGCGTGCTCCTCGCGGTTCTCAGCACTCCGGCAACCGCCGACGACCCCCGGGCGATCAGCGGAATCTATCCGTCGCTGGCGATGTTCAACCACGAGGCCGAGTGCGGGACCGGTGCCGTCGTTCCCTGGGCCGACCGACTCTGGGTCATCACCTACGGCCCGCACCGCCCGTTCGGATCGACCGACAAGCTCTACGAAATTACCCCGCAGCTCGAACAGATCGTGCGTCCCGAGAGCGTCGGCGGGACACACGTTAACCGCATGATCCATCCCGAGTCCGGGCAACTCTTCATCGGCCCCTACGCCATCGGGACAGACCGCAGCGTGAGGGTCATCCCGCCTGACCACATGCCCGGCAGGCTGACCGGGATCGCTCGCCATCTTACCCATCCGGCCGAGCGACTCTATTTCGCCACGATGGAAGAGGGGCTCTACGAGGTGGATGTCCGGACCCTCGCTGTGACCGCATTCATTCGTGATGGAAACCGCCTGCCGGAAAACTTCGAGCTCAAAACGCCACCGGCCCCCATCACATCGCAGTTGCCCGGATATCACGGCAAAGGCCTCTATTCCTCACAGGGGCGCCTGATCTATGCCAACAACTGAGAGCACGGATCCCGCGCCCAGACGGATCCGACAACCCCCAGCGGGGCACTCGCCCAGTGGACCGGCTCCGGAGACTGGTCACTCATTCGACGAAACCAGTTCACCGAAGTCACCGGACCCGGCGGAATCTCCGGAAGCGATCCCGACGCCCCACTCTGGAGCATCGGCTGGGACGAGAAATCCCTGATCCTGATGCTGCTCGACGGGGGCCAATGGCACTCCTTCCGACTACCGAAGGTGAGTCACAGCTACGACGGCGCACACGGCTGGAATACCGAATGGCCCCGCATCCGCGAAATTGGTGAGGCCGACCTGCTGATGACGATGCACGGTGCCTTCTGGCGGTTTCCGCCCACGTTCTCAGCCGGGAACACCGGCGGAATCCGTGTTCGCAGTGCCTACCTCAAGGTCATCGGTGACTTCTGTCGCTGGAACGATCGACTCGTCTTCGGTTGCGACGACTCCGCAAAATCGGAGTTCCTCAACAAACGGAAGGTGAAAGGCGGGATCGACAGCATCGGGCAGTCCCAGTCCAACCTCTGGTTCACCGATCCGTCGACGCCCGATCACCTGGGGCCTCCCCATGTCTCGGGCGCCGTCTGGTTGCATGACGAGGTCACGCAAGGTCAGCAGTCCGACCCGTTTCTTGTCGCCGGCTGGACTCACCGCAGCCTGTGGCTCATCAACCACACCACCCGGGAAGCGCAACGACACGACATTTCCACGCAGGACGACTGGCTCCAGGTTACCCCCGATCAGGATTCGGACGACTTCTCCGCAATCGTCACACTCAGTAACGGCGATCCCCGCAGTGCCCAGCCAGATCCCCGCTTTGACGGAATCGCTCGCATCACCGACGAGGTCGTCCAGACCGGGGTCTTTCGCCCCCGCGGGAGTGATCTCCGCACCCTCAGTTTTGCAACCAGTGCCGGCTACTACGAACTCGATGGTGATCTCAGACTCAGACGCGTCGACGATCCCGCCGCCGAACGCTGGGTCCAGTCCCGGGTCGCCATCCCCAAAGATGTCATCACACTGGATGACGCGAGTGTGCTCGTTGTCGACGATCGCGGCCGACGCTGGCGCCTCCCCCGTGCCTCGCACGCCTACGACGAGCCGACCCGCAACGGCGAACTCCGCATCTGCCGCGAGGTCGCCACCGAACGCGACATGCTCAATGTCTGCGGCACCTTCTTTGAACTCCCTGCCGAGAACGCCGACGGCTTTGCAAAGATCCGCCCCGTTTGCTCTCACGATCTGCGGGTGACCGATTTCGGAGGTTACCGCGGACTCTTCCTGATGAGCGGGATCCGGCCCGATGCTCCGGCCGGTGAACACATCCTCCGTAGCGACGACGGCCATGCGGCTCTCTGGGCCGGTGCCGTCGATGACCTCTGGAAGCTCGGGAAACCTCGCGGAACGGGAGGCCCCTGGAAGAACTCACCGGTCAGGGCCGGCCAGCCAAGCGATCCGTATCTCTTCTGGGGATACGATCAGCGGACTCTCACGCTCACCCATGACGCTGACGACACCGTCGAGTTCCACGTCGAGCTCGATCTCACCGGCACCGGTGTCTGGGTCACCTGGCGCCGGGAGTCCGTCCCGCCGGGAGAAACGGTGACCGCCACCTGCGATCCTGCCATTCAGGCCCGCTGGGTGAGGGTCACGGCAAATCGCGACTGCGGGGCGACCGCTCAGCTGACATACGAGTAGCCGTCACTCCCGGCCCCGCTTCATACAGCGGCGGGACGCGTGTCATCGTCCGGCTCAATGGCCGTTGACGAATGATTTCATTCGACTCCGGCCTCGCGTTTTCAGTTGCATTGCTTGGCGCACGGCGACTCTCTCGCAATCACTCGCCCCGAACTGCTCCACCTCCGGGATTGACCGGTGGTTTCGACCCGGGACTGCCCGGTGCTCGTGCGCTCTGCTGATCCGGGCATGCCGACGCGATCGAACTTCTTGAGGAGAAATCAATGAATTTGTAGACACCCGACCACTTCGTCCGTTCATTCGCATGTGTAGGTTTCTTCTTACGCTTGCCGCCGGTCCGGCCGCGTTCACTTCCCAGCAAGAAAAGAGGGGGCAGCGATGCGACGTTTTGTGATTGCAGGTATGGTTCTGGCATTGGGCACGGCCCAGTGCTTCGCACAGGAAGACGGCGCCCGGCCGCAGGACCGGAACCGTAGTGGCGAACGGAGTGGAGACGGA
>CAZUXX010000331.1:0-5043 GCA_964624215.1 uncultured Planctomycetaceae bacterium | reverse complement strand
GAAGGCCATCTCGTACTGGGCGATGCGGGTGGCAATCTCGGGATCGTCGACCGCTTCATTGCGCAGCCAATTCAGCTGGTTGACGGCGCCCACAACGGATTGCTGGTTTTCAAACGTCACACCGCTCGGTCGGCTGACATACAGCACCGGGTCTCCCGTCGAATGGAACTCGACCCCCTGAAAGCGGCTGGGCAGAAAGCCGCTGTGCCACTGGCGCGCGGCGATTGGCTGGTTCTGCCCCCCTCCGACGGAGGTCAATACAACGAACCCCGGCAGATCATGCGATTCGCTCCCGAGTCCATACAAAAGCCACGAGCCCATGCTCGGTCGTCCCGAGATCTGGGTTCCCGTGTTCATGAAAGTATGGGCAGGGTCGTGGTTGATCTGCTCGGTCGTCATCGACCGGACAATGCAGATATCGTCAGCGATGCGGCCGATGTGCGGGAAGACCGTGGCGATGCGCTGGCCCGAGTCTCCGTAGTTTTTGAACGGATGCTGCGGGGCCATGCACTTGAGTTCTCGCCCTTGCAACTGCGCAATCGGCTGCCCCTGGGTGAACGATTCGGGCATGGGCTGCCCGTCCATCTCTGCCAGCTTCGGTTTCTCGTCGAATGTTTCGAGGTGCGAGGGGCCTCCCGCCATCACCAGGAAAATCACCCGCTTGGCCCGCTGAGGAAAGTGCAACGGCTGGACGACCCCGGTCCAGTCCGATGCGTCCGAAGCCGCGGCATCGCCTCCGAGCAACTCCGAAAGGGCCACGGATCCAAGTCCGAGTGCTCCGCTCCTCAACAGTGTTCGGCGACGAATGAGATTCAGGTCGAACGGCAGGTTCATCAGTCCCTCACTTCGATCGGCAGGCCATCCGTCGATTCACGTCCGGTGATGGGCCAGGTGACGTCCCGTAACAGGCTGTCCATCCACACCTGAGTGTGGACTGTGTTGACCATAGCATCGCACCCCTCGCAGCACGGCTGCAACCATATGGACGATTCAGACAGTCCCCGGCACGGGCAGTTGCAGAGGCAAGCCGGACGAAAGTGGCGACAACGCTCGAACAAATCCCGATGATCTTCGGAGAGACGCTGTGCCCCGTTGCCTGCGCCTGAGACGCTCCTCAACTGTTCGAGACCGGTCGTGGCGGGTCTCCGGGAAGAAGGACCTCGACCGTTTCAGGCGGCCACTGACACTGCCGCAACATCTCACGCGATGCACTCAGAAGCACCGGTCTCCCTCGAGCTTCGACGCCTGTTGGACCCAGTTTGTCAGCTGCGATTCGTCGAGGGGCTCCCCTTCATGGAGATGGAAGTATCGGGTCTGCTCGTGCTTCGACTCGACGGGTGGCAGAGGGTCAAGTGATGCGCCATTGAGGAAGGTCACCTTGATGTACTTCGTAAAGCAGTGGAACGAAAGGAACCACCCGCGTCCCTCCATCCCGTAAAACGGAGAGTTCCACCGTACGGCCTTCTGGACATCCGGGACCGTCCGCACAATCAGTTCATCGAGTTGGCGGCCAACCTGTTGCTTCCAGCCCGGCATCGCCGCGAGATACGCCTCGACGGGAGCAGTGCCATCCCCCTTCGGAATCTGGGGGTTTCCCCCGGAGAGCAACTTTGGCTGCCCCCCGGTTGGCTTGCCGTTTGTCCTGCCCGCTTTCCCTGTCGATTTTTTGGCCATGGCAGTGCGTTCGACCTTTCAGAGTCAAAAGTTCAGTAAGGGATCGATCAGGACGGCACGACCCGCACCAGTCCGATGGGATCGATCGGCCCGGGCGGGAATGCACTCGCTTTTGCCCAAACACCCCCATAGCATGGAGTCCGATGGCCAATCTGGTCATCCGCGTGTTTGAGGGAAAGCGCGAACCCTGGAAGGGATCCGCACGGAGTGTTGTCTGCGGAGCGTGGCAGATGCCGATGTTCCTGGTGCCGATCAGCGGCGGAACTGAGTCCGACGAACCGATTCCGCTCGACAAGGCGATCCTGTTTGTTGGTCGGCACCCCGACTGCGATGTTGTGCTCAACAACAGTCGCAAGGTCTCTCGCAAACACTGCTGTGTCGCCCAGATCAATAACAGTATCGTCGTTCGTGACCTGGGCTCGATGAACGGAACTCGCATCCGGGACGAGATGGCCCGCGACGAGATCGTGCTCAAGATCGGTGACGAACTGTGGGTCGGCGATGTCGGTTTCCGGATGGAGTTCCGCAATGCGCCTGGCAAGGTCGGATCGAAGGCGCCCGCCCAGCCGCTCCGCAGCGCCAAGCTCGATCGGGGTTTTGTCTCGCAGGATTTCCCGGTTGCCATTCCCGAGCAGGACGCCGATGTGGTTGTCGAAGTCACCGGCGTTCGCAGGCCGCTCAAGAGTGAGGAAATCCTCCGCATCCAGGGAGACGACGAGACCGAAGGCCCGTCCAGCGGTTGAGATGACTGCGGCTACCAGAGCAGGAGTTCACCCGAGATGGTCAGCCCGCTGGCGTGGAAGGTTTCCCGCTCACGAGCCCGGACGACGATCATCGTCGGGTCCTCGGGGACTCCCGAATCGTTCCAGTAGATGTTGTTATACGGTCGGGAGACCTCGAACACCGTCATCAGGTTGTAGCCGACACGCACACGGAGCCGCTCGCTGAGCTGCATCTGGGCGTACAACTGCAATTCGTGAATCGGTGCAAAGTCGGTGTGTCCCTCGACCGTAACACGCGGATCCTGCGATTCGAGAAACAGTTCTACCGTTCGCACCAGATCTTCGTGCCGGTTGAACGAGAAGGTGAACTTCGACTGCGCTCCGAATGTCAGTTTCTTGTAGTGGGTTTCCAGTCGGAGACCGATCGACGGACCAAAAATGTCGTTGAGTGATTCGGAGTAGATCCGCGGGTCAGTCTGGTTCCGCTGGTCGGTGCCGCTGATCGAGAACGACTCGTGGAAGCGGACGTAGCGGAAACCGATCATCGGCTGCACCTGCAAAATCGCCGCCGGATGGACCGGTGCATGGACGTAGTCGATACCGGCTCCCGCCAGTTCGGTTTGCAGCCGAATCCGCATCACGTCGTCGAACAGGATCATCGGCGTGATGGTCGACGTTGGGTCGGCCTTCTGGCCATTCAGCAAAAGCGGGATGGCCGGCATGATGATCGACTGTGGAATCGCATTGGACCGAACGATCGGCTCAATGACCTGCACCTCGTCCTGCTGGGTAAGGGACCAGATGTCCAACTCCAGCCCGCCTGGGCCCAGCGTGGGGAGTCCGACAGTCACCCGCCCCCCGTTGCGATGGTCCGGCTCCATGTTGCTCAGGTTCTGTCCCTGACCAAGCAACAGGAATGTTCCGCCCAGATCGGTCCGGATCGTGCCGTCCCGGTCGGTCGCTATGAACGGGTCGCGGATGTTGCTTCCAGCGAATGCAGCCCCGACCGTTCCGTCCGGACTGGTGAGATTCCAGTTCAGATACTCCAGCCGCACCCACGTCCGCGAGAGCACGGCGGCGAGCATGTCGCGATCTTCTTCATAGAACAGGCCACGCTGATTCCCCCCCGGCAGGTACTCGTACGTTGTGCCCGGCCTCGTCGGGGACGCGTCGTACACAGGCGCCGGGCGGGAAGCGTCGGTGAGGGCGCTGCCGTAGGGGCCGTTGTGAGGTGGGTAATTGTTGTACGGGGCCCACATCCCCTCTCCGCCGACCGGCGGCGGGGCATGATGCCAGTGCTGTGCGTCTGCCGGTCGTACGACGCACAGAGCAGCCGTCATCACAGTCAGAGTGATTAACCGCCGGAGCATCATCACCTTCCCTGGTCGAAAAACTGAACCCGGGACGCGGGCCAAAATCGAGTCACCGGACGAGTCCGGGGTGGCAACGGACATCGTTGCCGGTCATGCCGTGAACCTCTGCGGAGAACGGCAGTCTTCATCGGTATCGGCGACTCCGGTTCTGTCGCTTTTGCCGAATCGGCGGACCGGGCAAAGTTTGTCGTTTGTCCCAAACGTCCGGGCAGGCAGGGCAAGATAGGCGCCTTCTCACTGGTGCCCGAGGCTTCCGATCAGTCGGGGACCGCGGGTGCTTCGGATGGCTGGCATCACTCGCCAGTGGTCGGCAGGCCTACCCCGCTTCGATGTCGAGCAGGACCTTCAAAACCCCTGCCGCGTGCGCCCGCTCGAAAGCATGTTCGACCTCAGACAGCAAAAAGCGATCCGAGATCAGTGGCCGAACCTGAATCTCTCCCCGGGCCAGGGCATCGATCGCCTCTGGAAAAGGCCCACATCGCGAACCGACGATCGTCACCTCATCAATCACCACCGCGGCCGGATTGGGACCCGTCGGGGCGGCAGTCGTCGTCTTGAGGACGATCGTTCCCCGTGGCTCGATCAGTTTCAGTGCCGCTTCGAGCCCGCTGGGAGAGCCGGTCGCATCGACCACCAGGTCGGCGTCCCGATCACCGGCAAGCGTCTCCAGCATCACTGTTCGAAGGCCCAGAGTCTCAGCGACTTCAAGCTTGGAGCGATGCTTCCCGACGAGAAGGCAATCCGCAATGTGACGCCGGATGACCTGGGCACACAGGATCCCCAGGCGGCCGTCTCCCAGGACGATCGCCCGCTGAAAACGCGACAGGTCCAGTTGCGCCGGAATCTGAAATGCGGCCGCCACTGGTTCAACAAACGTCGCCACGTCATCCGGAACATGATCCGGGACCGGATGGAGGTTGGCCTCGGGGAGATAGACGACGTTTGCAAAAGCTCCGTCGCGTCCGAGAATCCCCAGGACCGTACGGTGCGGGCAATGGTTCCCCAGTCCCCGGGAGCACAGCCGACATTCGCCGCACGGGCAGTTGATCTCGCCGGCGACACGTCGCCCTTCGAATGTCCCGGACTGGGCAATCCCGACAAACTCGTGCCCCAGCACCCCTTCGAAGCCCATATACCCGCGAACCAGTTGCAGATCGGTCTCACAAATCCCTGCTGTCAGCACGCGGACCGGAATCTCGTCGGTCGAGAGAGGCCTGGGATTGAAATCCTCGTCGTAAGCGACGCGGCCCCCCTTCAGAATCGCTCCAGCCATA
>CAZUXX010000330.1:2165-5048 GCA_964624215.1 uncultured Planctomycetaceae bacterium | reverse complement strand
GCGTGAGGTCGCGGCAGAGAATCAGGATGTCGCGTAGTTCGGGCGAGACCGGGACCGGTTTCCGGGGTGGCGACTGATTCAGTTGAGAGACTTCGCTGTCCGGACGGTAGACGGTGAGGAGCGTTTCGAGGCGATAGACCTCTTCGAACGCGGCCGAGGCATGCAGAACCTGATCGGTCGCCCCCGGATTGAGGATCACACACCAGTCGCACGCCATAGCCCGCGTTTGCAGGCGCAGCGTATCGCCGACACGCGGGGGCACCGGTGGCGTCCGGGAGCTGTCAGAGCGTGATTGAACCATCAGGGAAGTTTTGGAGTTTGGCGGCTGAATGTCCATCCCCGGGAGGGGGATGCGCGATGATGAGATTCTGGTGCTTCGAGAGAGCAGGTTCGATGAAACGGGAAGGCGGGGGGCTAAAGTGGAGGCAGGGGTCGCGAATCGGTCGCGGTCCTGCCGGATGTCTTCTACGATCGTCGCGAGACGATTCCCTCACTTGCTGATCGAGAGCCATGTCCCAGCCGACGCGTCCTCCCCGTCCTGCCAATCTTCCCGAGCCCACGATTCGTTTGACTGAAGGGTGGCACTGTCTGCACCTGTATTACCGGGTCGACGCTGCCGCGCTGGCGTCATTGTCGGAGGAGGCGCGTGGAGCGGGTCGTGAGGAATTGCAGACGATTCTTGATCCGGCGGGAGACGACGCTCCGGAGAGGATGCAGTTGTCGCTCGTGTCGGGGCACCGCGCCGATCTGGGTGTGATGCTGATGGACCCGGACCCGCTGAAGATCGATCGGGTCAAGCAGGCGGTTCGCTCCTCCCGGTTGGGAACGGCTTTGTGCCCTGTGTGGTCGTTTGTCTCGATTACGGACGTTTCGGAGTACGTACCGACGGTCGAGCAATATTCAGAACGGTTGCGGCAAGAGGGGGTCTCGCCGGACGATCCAGCGTACGAGGCGAAGGTGAACGCCTATTCGCAACGGCTGCCGATGATGAACAAGCAGCGGTTGTACCCGGATTTCCCGCCGTTTCCGGTGGTCTGCTTCTATCCGATGAACAAGATCCGGCATCCGCATGCGAACTGGTATCGCGAACCATTCAGCCGACGCTCGCAGATGATGGCGGAGCACGCCACCAGCGGGATCAAGTTCGCCGGCCGGGTGAGCCAGCTCATCACGGCGTCGACCGGGTTCGACGACTGGGAGTGGGGTGTGACGCTGTGGGGACGAGCTCCGGAGCACATCAAGGAGATCGTCTACTCGATGCGTTTCGATGAGGCGTCGGCCCGATACGCCGAGTTTGGCCCGTTCTACATTGGTTACACGACGACGGCGGCTGAGGCACTGGATCATCTGAGGATCTGACCGCGTCCAGCGCGGGGGCGGGAAATCACTCTGTCCGGGCGAGTGCCGGCAGTCGGTTGATGTCTCAGGTGCGCCGACCTGTGAGGAGTGATTTTCTGCTGCGGACTCGCGGATCTTGTGCGTCCGGACTCCTTCCTCAGCCCTTGTCGGCCCGTCTATGATCTGTCCGGGGGTCGGCAACACGTGGGGCCGGTTCACAGTCGCCAAAGCAGGGCAGAGGTTTCATGGCCGTGGATTACTATCAGGTACTTGGTGTCAGTCGCACAGCAGGACCTGACGAGATTCGGAAAGCGTACAAGAAGATCGCCCGGGAGAATCACCCGGACGTCAAGCCGAACGATGCCGCGGCCGCGGAGCGATTCAAGCAGGCGAATGAGGCTTACGAAGTTCTCAGCGACCCTGAGAAGCGGAAACAGTACGACCAGTTTGGTGCGGGATGGAAGCATGCCAGGCAGGCGGGACCTTACCCGGGCGGGGGTCCGTTTGGTGGCGGGCAGCAAGTCGAGTTCGACTTCAGCGACCTGTTCGGGGGGGGACCGGTCGATCTGGGTGACCTGTTCGGCGGGGGTGCGAGGCGGCGGTCCTCCCGTCCCCGGGCAACTCGCGGGCAGGATCTCAAGACGGAGATCACGGTTCCGTTTCAATTGGCCGCCCAGGGGGGGGAGTACGATCTGCATTTGAATCGTCCTTCGGGTCGCGAGACGCTGACGATCAAGATCCCGGCGGGGTTGAGAGAGGGGGGCGTGGTACGATTGGCCGGGCAGGGGCATCCGGGCTCAGGTGGCGGTCCGGCCGGCGATCTGCTGGTGACTGTTCATTTTGCGCCGCATCCGTACTTCCGGCGGGAAGGGAATGACGTGATGCTCGAGTTGCCGCTGACGGTGAGCGAAGCGGCACTGGGAACCCGAGTGGATGTTCCCACCCTGACGGAGGGTCTTGTGACGCTGACGGTGCCTCCCGGGGCTTCGTCGGGGACGCGACTGCGGCTGAAGGGGAAAGGCTTTCCCGATCCGCGTACGAAGGAACATGGTCACCAGTATGTGGTGGTGAAGATCGTCGTTCCAAAAGGGACCGACGGGAAGGTTCGGGAACTGTTTGAGGAGCTGGCCCGGGAAGCGCCGCTCAATCCACGCGAAGGATTGTGGTAACGGGCGAGCGGGCCAGTGCCGATGCGGGAGTGGCTTGCCGAACGGGGAGTGGATTTCGGAGCTGTGCGAGAGACGTACAGCGGCATTGTGGGCTGCCCGCGACACTGTCGACGGGGATTGCCGCCAGCGACGCTGCATGTCCACAGGACGGCGTCTAGAATGCCCGTCGAATCCACTGCCTCCGTCGACTTGCGGATAAGAGACCCTGATGCAGGACGCACTGATCCAGGACACGATTTGCCACGGCGACTGCGTTGAGCTCATGAATCGGCAACCCGCGGAGACCGCGGACCTGCTGTTTGCCGACCCGCCGTTCAACATCGGCTACGAGTACGACGTTTACGAAGATTCGCTGCAGTCCCAGAAGTACATCGAG
>CAZUXX010000330.1:0-2155 GCA_964624215.1 uncultured Planctomycetaceae bacterium | reverse complement strand
GCTTACCGTCTGCTCAAGCCGAACGGGACGTTCTGGCTCGCGATCGGTGATGAGTATGCCGCCGAGCTGAAGATCGAGGCGCAGCGAATCGGGTTTCACTGTCGCAGCTGGGTCATCTGGTACTACACGTTCGGGGTCAATTGCGCGCGGAAGTTCACCCGATCGCACGCACATCTGTTCTACTTTGTGAAGGATCCGTCGGACTTTGTGTTTCGTGCGGATGATCCGCAGAACCGGATCCCGTCGGCGCGTCAGCTGGTGTACAACGATCGCCGCGCGAATCCCCGGGGCCGCTTGCCGGATGATACGTGGATCATCCGACCGGAGAACGCTGCCGGCGAGCTGACGGCTGATGAAGAAGAACGTGTCCTGCCGGAGGATCCGAACCGGACGTGGACGCTCCGCCCGCAGGACCTGGAAGGTTGCTTCCGTGCGGACGAGGACACCTGGTACTTCCCGCGCGTGGCAGGAACGTTTCGGGAACGGGCGGGGTTCCATGGCTGTCAGATGCCGGAGCAACTGCTCGGGAGAATCATCCGAACGTGCTCCGAGCCGGGGGCACTGGTTGTCGACCCGTTTTCGGGGAGTGCCACCACCTTGGCAGTCGCCAAGAAGCTGGGACGGCGGTTTCTGGGGTTCGAGCTGTCGGCGGACTACGTCCGCCTGGGGATGGAACGTCTGGATGCGATTGATGTCGGTGATCCGTTGGTGGGGTCTCCCGAACCAACCGCCAGCGCTCCCAAGACGTTCTCGCGCGGTCGTTCCCGCCGCTCCCCGAAGAAGAGTGAGTCGCCCGAGGCCAACGGAGCGGGAGAAGGGAATGGTTCCAGCGGTGTTGCGCTGACGGAGCCGGAGTTTGCCCGGGCGACCGAAGCGGTCGTCGAGGCCTTCCGACGGACTCACAAGGGTTACTCGGCGGATCGTGTGGTCGTGGATCCCGAGCTCAATGAGCGGTATGCGGATGCGTGTCGCTCACTGGGAGTCCCCGGGACTGTTCGCCAGTGGAACATGCTGCTGTTCCGGCAGAGGAAGGCGGGCCGGCTGATTGACGTTCCGACGACCCGGACAACGAGCCTGTCGTGGAAGGAGTGCGACCGGTTCCTGTTTGCGAGCGAGATTGCCTGGGAGATGGTGCTGCAGACCGAGGGCGTGACCGGCCTGGACGAGATTCTGTGTGACCCGCGGCTGGCCACCCGATTCGACTCGGTCGCGCAGCAGTTCGCGCCGGGACATACTTTGTTTGAGTATCGATGGGCCGCGCTCAAACTGCGAAAGCAGGCTCGCGTCGCGGTTCAGCGGTCGCGCCACCTGCAGAGTGATCCGTCGATCGCTTCGACCCCTGCTGTGGCTGCGGGGGAGTGGGCGCGTGTTCCGGAGGCTCCGGGCGTCTACGTGATCACCGCCGGGAGTGAGGTGCCGGTCTACTGCGGGGAGACGCGTGATCTCCGGTCGCGTATTCGCCTGATCGCCAGCCAGCTCTCGAACTGGAGTGATGCGGCGGCCGAGTATGGAGTCCGGTCGGGCGAACTGGCGGTGCAGACCGGCGAGGTGAATGTCGCGGCGCGACAATCGCTGGTGCATCAGTGCAGTCTGATCCGCAAGCTGGGTTCGACACTAAATGTCCGCCAGTTGTGGGGCACATAGTTCGGGTGCAGGGTCAGCGCGTCGTCGTCTGGCGGCCACATGCTCCTGCTGCATCAAGGAATCGCAGTCAGCGTCCAGTGGTTGTCTGCTGTCAGAGAGGCGAAAGCCGTGTTGACAGCGGAGTGATCCGCAGGCGGGATTGAATCCGGCCGGGTTCAGCTTTATGTTGGGGACCTGAGCCCGCAGGACGCCACACACGCATCTTGGGTCTACGGGCGAACACTGGTGACTTCGGCGGCTTTCTCACCCGACCGAGTCCCTCGGCGCCCGTGGAAAGGTGATCATTCGGATCTCTCCACCGGAGCGTGTCATGCGTGTACTGAAGCTTTTGCTTGCGGACGAGTCGGCGTCGGTTCTTTCAACGGAACTCGTCCTGGTCGGAACGTTGGGAGCGGCGGGTGCCGTCGTCGGATTTGACGCCGCTGCCCGTGCCGTTGATGCGGAGCTGTTCGACTTTGCTAGCAGTATTCGCAGTCTGGACCAGAGTTATCAGGTGGAAGGACTCCGGAGC
>CAZUXX010000329.1:3450-5052 GCA_964624215.1 uncultured Planctomycetaceae bacterium | reverse complement strand
GCACCCTCCCGCTCGGGAGGTGGGCGTCGCCGACGGCGACGCAATGCCGGGGGGGGAGAGGCTGCCGTCGCTCCCGGAATCTCCCTGCTGATCGTCGGTGCACTGTCGCTGATCGGTTTCATCACCTGGGGAATCTTCAATCTGACGCAACTGGAGCAGATTCCCGCGGCTCAGAGAAACCAGCCGGGGTTTATGCTCGGCTACAACTTCACCTTCTACCACTTCCCGCTCGACCTGATCGTGATGGCCGGCGGATTCGCCATGCTCCAGCGAAAATGGTACGGACTGGCGATGACAGGCGCGGTGCTCTCGGTGATTCCCTGCTGCTCCCCGTGTGGACTGCTCGGACTGCCGTTCGGTATCTGGGCACTCGTCGTCCTGATGAACGACGATGTGAAGGCCGCGTTCTAGAGTGGAACATGGTCGCTTCCGGTCACCGGCGGCGTCCTCCTGCATCGGTATGAACCGTTGCCAGTCGCGAATCATCCCTGCAGAGGGGCCAACGGTGACCATGCCCGCCGCTGAAATCGAGGTGGACGAGGTCACTGTCCGAAAGCTCATCGAGCGCGACGTTCCGCAGTGGGCCTGGGAATCCATCCACTTTGCGGGATCCGGCTGGGACAACGTAACCTGCCGTCTCGGAGATCACCTCGCCGTGAGGTTGCCGCGGCGAGCAGTCGCGGTGCCGCTTCTGCTGAACGAACAGCGCTGGCTGCCGGAACTCTCCCGCCGACTCCCGCTGAAGACCCCGGTGCCCGTTCACTGTGGTGCGCCGGGCGACCTGTTCCCCTGGCCGTGGAGCGTTGTCCGCTGGGTCGACGGCGAGACGGCTCAGAGCGATCCATTCACGTCATCCGACGCAGTCCTGCTCGCCACTTCGCTCCGCGAGTTGCATCAGCCCGCTCCAGACGAGGCGCCCGTCAACCCGTATCGCGGTGTCGACCTGTCGACGAGAGACGGCGCGATCCGGTCCTGGCTGAGTTTCCTGCAGGGGCGAGCGGACATCTCCGCACTCGAAGCGATCTGGCGCAGGGCCCGTGATGCAGTTCCTGCAACGCGACGACACTGGATCCACGGCGACCTGCACCCCCGCAACATAATCTTCTGCAACGGCTCACTCGCCGGGCTCATCGACTGGGGCGATCTGAACGGCGGCGACGTGGCAACCGACATCGACTGCTGCTGGCTGGCAATCGACGCGAGCGAAACCCGTCGCGAGTTTCTCGATGCCTATGGAGCCAGTCGCGATGTGATTCTGCGGGCCCGTGGCTGGGCACTCTGCATCGCTCTGGCACTCGTCTTCAGCGGCGATCGCGGACACGAAGCACTGGGATTTGCGACGCTCCAGAGGCTGGTCGACGACCTGAACTGAGCATCACCACCCCAACAGAGGTGCTCAGTCGTCCGCCGTCCCAGGACTCACATCGACCCGCTCGATCGCCTGCACATCGTCGATCGAAAACGGGCCGACCGCTTCGTCCCCCGTGAAGAGCACAAGCAGCCCACGAGCGCTGTTGCGTGAGTCGATAAATCCCGTGTGGGAGCGGCCATCGTGCAGTGTGACCCGCATCTCGTACGTCTCATCAAGGCCGGGGAGACCTT
>CAZUXX010000329.1:2921-3440 GCA_964624215.1 uncultured Planctomycetaceae bacterium | reverse complement strand
CTCCACGCCCACAGCCACAATGAGCGTGCCGGATCGATTCGGCCGGCGATATCCCCCCACTCCTGCTCCGCCTTGAGCAGTTCACGGCGTGGAGCCTGCCGGCACCACGGGATGAGCACCGACGCGATCCATTCCTTGCGGGAGTCGACGAGTGTCTGAAAGTCCATCTGGCAAGATCGGGGGAACATCGCGGGAACGAGCTCGACTTTCGGGCGTGCCCGGCTCTGGCGGCGTCATCCTACCGCGGGCAAGGCTGTTTGTCGTCCTCCCCCTGTGGACAGGTCGTCAATCGCAACGACCGTCACGAGACACCGGCCCGGCTGTTCAACCTGTCTGGTCTCGGCAGCCGTGTCTCGCTTCGGCACGCGGAACACACAGGACGCCACCAGACAGCGACGGCCTCACTCCCACACCGGCCACTGTGCCAGGGCATGGGGGCCGAAGATAAGAATCCCCACGACGACCGCTCCCATGGCGGTGATCAGCACGCTCCCCGCCGCGACATCCTTGGCCTTCTCC
>CAZUXX010000329.1:0-2911 GCA_964624215.1 uncultured Planctomycetaceae bacterium | reverse complement strand
CCGCCAGCGGATGAAACTCGGGAGACGCGATATCCGTCAGAAACTCCAGCGCTGTATTCATCGCTTCTGCCGTCCACACTGAAACGACCGCGAGGACGATCCAGCACCATTCGTCCCGGCTCAGGCCAAATGCCAACCCGATCAGCGTCACCAGGATCGTTGCCGCTGCATGAATCCAGGCATTCTGCTGGGTGGCGAGCATGGTCCGCAGCCCGCGGAACGCGTACCGCACGCTCCGGATCCGTCCGGAAAACGTCAGGGACCGCTGTGGTGAAGAGGACGGAAGTGGAGACATCGCAGGCCCCCGGGCAGAGCAGGTGATCGCGGTACCGTAACACCGCGTGCAGTCAACGTGTCGAGTCGCCGCCGGTGTCGTCCGTGTCGGGTGACGACAATTGACTCACGACGCCTCCGTTCCCGCAGCGGGATCAGCGCGGGACAGCTTCGATCTGAAGATCGTCCACCGCCATCCGGCCGGTGGCGCCGCACAAACCAACCCGGAGAATTGCCTCCCGCGCGTTGCGCGGGACTTCCAGCTGACCGCTCCGCCGCTGCCAGTGACTCGTCTCCTCGGTCCACGGTCCCAGCTGCTGGTAGCCGAGCGAACGGCGTCGCTGGTCGTAGTAATGCACGACCACGCAAGGCAACTCCCACGGTTCGCTCCCGACCTTGATCTCTTCGAGACGGACGCGGAGCGTGACCTTCAGCGCACCGATGGTCCTGCCATTCAGGCCAAATCCCTGCAAGGCCTGCGCGCTGCGGCCGGGCACGTCATTCTCGAACTGCAGGTACTGGCGTCCTTCCGGAGCCGCCTCCTTCACCAGCGTGGAGTAACGCTGGTAATGCCAGTTATCCGCCTGGTCTTCCCGAAGCGTGGCCGATTCAAAGCCACCGTTGACAATCCGCGGATGGTCCGGATTCGGACGGACTTCCCGTAACGCCTCGCTTTGCCCCGTCATCGGTACAAACAACGTCGGGATCAGCTTCGTCTCGACCAGTTCGCCCTCTCTCTTTTCGAACAGATGGAAGACCTGCTGATACCGCTCCCCCAGCGGGACAATCATCTTGCCCCCTTCCTTGAGCTGGTCGATCAGCGGTTGCGGAACCTTCTCCGGCGAACAGGTCACGATGATCTTGTCGAACGGCGCTGCCTCCGGCCAGCCCAGATAACCATCCCCCACCCGGGTCTGAACATTGTCATAACCGAGCCGCTGCAGCAGCCGACCGGCAGCAAGTCCCAGCGGCTCCACAATTTCGATCGTGTAGACCTCTGCGACCAGCGAAGACAGCACGGCCGCCTGATAACCGCTGCCGGTACCGATCTCCAGCACACGATCTTCCGGCTGGGGATCGAGAACCTGGGTCATGTACGCCACGATGAACGGCGGAGAGATCGTCTGCCCGTAGCCGATCTCAAGCGCCTGATCGAAGTACGCGAACTGACGTTTGTCCGGGCGGACGAACAGATGGCGCGGAACCGAGCGCATCGACTTGAGAACCCGCTCGTTGTCGATCCCTTCGGGAATCAGGTGCTCTTCGACGAGTTGTCGCCGCGCCGCCTCGAACCGATCGAGAGCCTGCGCCTGCGGGCCGATCGCCATCGCCAACACCGCCCCCACAACAACTGGCAGCCACCAGTGCTTCATCGAACGACTCCTTCCTCAACCCCGCCGACAGCAAGCTCGGCGGCTGGACCGAGTCCAACAGGCTGCAGCGACACTGGTGTCTTCAACCTGCCGATGTGCAGGCCATCGGTTGACACCAGCGCCGACGCAAAGATCCGGACAGCAGTCTATTGTGAGGAACGGGTCTCGATCCGCCAACGTCGATTCGGCTCGCGGTTCGCCGGCGGCCCTCTCGTCGCTGAGTTCTCGCAGATGCCGCCGCTGCGGCAGTCACGCCGACGCGGCGAGCTCCGTCTGCCGCTCCACTGCCGATGGCTCCGTTGCCTCAGCCACCGACCACTTCTTCAGGGTGGCCCGCGCCGAGTCGGCCATTGTCACCAGAGCAGCCCCCATCATGATGGCATCCTTGACCACCAGCCGTCCGCGGCCGCTGAGATACGGGAACCCGTGCTGCGCATCGCCCAGATCAGGCACCCAGCATTCCGGAGTCGTGATCAGAAACGACAGCGTGACAAACGACATGATGAACACCAGAAAGCTTCCAACTGTCGCCGCCTGCGGATACCACGGATGCAGGCACAAGAGCAGCCCGTACAGGACAATCACCGTCCCCAGCCCGTACGAGAATTCGTAGGTGTAGTTCGCTTCATGCCACGCCCGGTTCTCCGGGTTGAGCACCCCTTCGGGATTCATGTGGGGTTTGTAGTTCTCCGGGTCGGCGTAGAAAAAGCTCATCAGCGGACTGTTCGCCACGAACGGCACGATGCCGTCCGCTTCGTAGCGAAACGCCTTCAGCCCTCCGATCCACACCAGCACCACGATCAGGCCGATCCGGGTCACCGTCACGCCCACCTTGTCCATTCCCGCTGCCAGTTCAAACAGCTTCACCATCTCCGATCCCCTCTCCCTGGAAGGACCGGGAGCTGGAACTCAATTCCCGGTCTGTTTCGATGCAGTCTGTATCCGGGATGCAGTATCAGCCGCGGCAGCCGCGTTCCGAATGGCGGAATCGGACGAAAACATGGACAGATTGGTCCCTCCCCGGATTTCGGTCTCGAACTCCCGAAAGAACGTCGGGGAATAGCCGGTCGCCTTCTTGAACAGCCGGCTGAAGTACAGCTCGTCGCTGAACCCCACCTCCCGCGCAATCTCCTTGACCGGCCGCAGCGTATGCAGCAGTTGCCATTTGGCGTGCGACAGAATCCGGGAACGAATCAGTTCAGTGGGGGTCGTGCCGAGGTTCTCCCGAACCAGTCGGCCCAGCAGCGATAATCATTCCGTAAGGC
>CAZUXX010000328.1:0-5060 GCA_964624215.1 uncultured Planctomycetaceae bacterium | reverse complement strand
CAGTACCTCGCACATTGTGAGGCCGAGCTGGAACGGGTTCTGAACGAGCATGGCCCGCGGCTGGCGGCGATGGTGGTGGAGCCGCTGGTTCAGGGAGCCGCCGGGATCCTCGTGCATCCCCCGGGGTACCTGAAGCGTGTCAGGGATCTGACGCGTCAGCATGGCGTGCTGTTGATTGCAGACGAAGTCGCCGTCGGGTTCGGTCGCACCGGGACCTTGTTTGCCTGCGAACAGGAAGCGATCGAGCCTGACCTGATGTGCTTGGCGAAGGGAATCACCGGTGGTTATCTCCCGTTGGCGGCCACCCTGACGACGGAGTCGATCTACTCGGGTTTTCTGGGTCAGCCGCACGAGGGACGCACGTTCTACCACGGGCACACGTTCACGGGAAACGCCCTCGGATGTGCGGCCGCCCTGGCCTCGCTGGAACTCTTTGATCGCCGTGATGTGCTTTCCAACGTAAAGGGCAACGCCGAGCGGATCGGCCGTCGACTGGCCGTGCTCCGGGATCATCCGCACGTGGCGGAGATTCGCCAGAAGGGAATCATGGTTGGAATCGAGCTGGTGCGTGACCGGGAACCGCTGGCGGCCTTCCCTCCGGAGTTGCGGATGGGCCATCGCGTCACGCTTGCCGCCCGCCGCCGCGGAGTCATCATCCGCCCGCTGGGCGATGTCGTCGTGCTGATGCCGGCTCCGGGCATGCCGGGCGAGCTGGTCGAGAAGCTCTGCGACGTGGCACTTGAAAGTATCAACGAGGCGGTTGCCGTGTAATGTGGCCGGATTGGGTCGATCGCCCGGGGAGCATCTCAGGACCACTCCATTCAGAAGTTTCCAACGCGTCACCCGGGCGAGAGACGTTCGGGTCGCGGTCGAATTGCCTGCGGAACCAGCGGCGTTGTCGAAGCGGCTGTGCTTCGACATCCGCCTGAGGCGTCCGATGCCGGGTGGAGTGCAGAAAAAGATCGCGGTCCCGGGCAGGGAGCTTTCACCGGGAACGGTTGCCCCCTGCCGCAGGAAGTCACCAGTGGCGGGCGCGCCGTCTGCGAATGCTGACATAGGCCAGCACCAGCGCCGCGAGAAGTGCGTATTCAAAGATTTCGAGATTGCCCATCGTCACACCTCCATCGAAACACGAATGAAAACGATTCGACGGGCAGCCCTCTCAGGTTGACTCTTCGCGTTTGCTGCCCCTCGAAATCCAGACCGAACAGGGTGCGTGCCGCAGCACTCGCGACGAGACACTTCCCATCAGCATGCGTTCAATCCAGCCACGACCGTGCGCCCCGACGACGACGAGGTCTGCCTGCAGAGCGTCAATCTCGTCAAGGATGGTCTCGGCGACGCGAGCTCCTTCGCGGAGCTCCCCCCGGACCTGTGGAAAGGTCGGGCGGAGAATCTCCTCGGCCTCTGCCAACGCCTCGTACGCTTCCTTCTTGCCCTGCTCCCGGATCGGTTCAATGTTCGGGTAGGCTTCTATGCCGTACTGTTCGAGTGTCTGCACCACCGAGAGAACCACCACCTCGACACTCGATTGCCAGTCAAAAGCCGCAAAACTGCGGATGGCCTCGCGGGCGGGCTCCGATCCGTCATAGCAGATCAGGACTCGAAACGGCCGGTCACTGGGAAATGCGAACTCGTCGCGGATGACAAGCGTCGAACAGGGCGCATGTCGGGCGACGCTTTCCGATGTGCTGCCCAACAGGAACCGGGACACGGCGGAGTGGCGGCCCGATCCGATCACGATCAGATCGACATCGTTTTTCTCTGCGAACTTGACGAGTTCGTCTCCCGCGTGACCCGAAAGAACTTCGGTGCGGACCTCGCCATTGATGCCTTCGAACGCTTCGGCATCGGATTCGACCGTCTTCCGGGCACGGGCATGGAGGTCGCGGAACCAGGACCGGAGCTCTGCCTGGACGTCGGCCACCTTGTCGGGGTCAGGCCCTTCGGCAACCGTGGCGACTGTCAGCTCGATCGGTTCGGGGAAATGCAACTGAGCCAGAAATCGCTGGGCCGCATGTGCCGGTGAGGATCCGTCGGTGGCAAACAGGACTTTCATTTCGCTTCCTCAGGAGGTCGGTACATCCATGCCCTTAGTGTAATCGTATGGTGTCGGTTCCGTCGCCTCTGCAAGGGGCCGGCCAGGGTCCAACGAACTGCAGGCCGACAGATACAGTCTGATTGTTGTGGGGCAATCGCTGCGGCTCAATCACCTTCCCGAACCAGAGTGTGGTCCATGGCGTGTGCGTTCTTGACGCGATGTCTGAATGCGTCCCTCCTTGCGACGTGAGGTTCCAGACGACGTGACGCCGCTGTTGACCAATAAAACAGTGCCACTCAATCGTCACTGCGGATGGAATGCAGCTCGCTTTTGGTCCCCCCCGCAGTTCCGTAACCTCGCCGGTCTCCGCCCCGAACAGCAAGTCACACCTTGACATATCGGGACATTGCGATATATTTGTCAGTCAGGAGGAGGTAGCATGCGTCGAAGTCAGAGGCAGTGGACAAGTCTGGAAGCGTTTGCCGAGGCAGCCGAGTGCCTGAAGGTGCTCGCGCATCCACATCGCCTGCGGATGGTTCAGATGCTGCTGGCCGGCCAGTATACCGTCGGCGAACTGGCGGAGGCCTGTGAGTTGCCCTCCGCGATGGCCTCGGAGCACCTGAGACTGATGCAGCGGTGCGGGTTTCTGTCGAGTGAGAAGGAGGGTCGCAAAGTGTACTACCAGGTCGCCGAACCATATCTGAAGGACATCATGCGGTGCATCGAGCGGCGATTCGACGCCTGACGCCCGGCAAGGACAAGCGTTTTTTTGACCAGAAATATCGGCTGATCGCAATATTCCGACTCATCAATGGATAAGAAGGAGACCCTCATGTCCCACACGATTTCTGCCCATGAACTCCTGGAACTCGTCCAATCCGGCAGGACGATCGAACTGATCGATGTCCGGACTCCGGTCGAATACCGCGAAGCCCATCTCACGATGGCGCGAAACATCCCGCTCGATCAGCTGGAAGCGTCGAGCTTCGCCCGCGGTCGCAATCCGGATCAGCCGGTGTACGTCATTTGCCGGTCCGGATCTCGCGGGCGGCATGCAACCACCAAACTGATTCAGGCGGGCTTAACAGCTGTCTGGAATGTCGAAGGTGGCCTCGCCGCCTGCGAGGAGGTCGGACTGCCAATCGCAAAAGGCAAGAGGGCGATTTCACTGGAACGTCAGGTACGGATCGCGGCCGGTGTGCTGCTGCTGGTCGGGGCAATCCTGGGAGCGTTCGTCAGCCCTTACTGGATCGGACTGTCGGCATTCGTCGGAGCCGGTCTGATTTTCGCAGGAATCACCGATACCTGCGGGATGGCCCTGCTGTTGGCGCGAATGCCATGGAACCAGGTGAATCGGGCAAACACGTCTGAAGCGGACCCCTCCGCCAGCTCTTTGAACGGGTCGGCCAGCATGTGCTGCTCGATCAATCCGCTGGACCGGCAGACTGCCTGAGATTGCAGAAAAGGCGCGGGCGAACCGGAAGTTCGCCTGCGCCGCCGGCACGCTTATGACGGAAGAATTCCGAGCGGGCTGAGGTCGTCAATCGCCGAGTGCAGATCCGCCGATTCGGTCACAAACCGGTTGATGTGCGTGACCCGCAGGGCCTCGGCCAGGTCGGGCCGAAAACCCGAGACGCGTGCGGCCCTTCCCTGAGAGAAGAACTCGCGCCACAGGACCACCAGCACGCCGAGGACTTCCGAAGACATCCGCTCGACTCGGGAAAAGTCGATGACGGTCGGCTGATCCGACTCGGCGAGAATCGCCCAGAGAGCGTCACGCAGCTGCATGACGTCGAGTGGGTCGATCAGGACAGGCTCGTTGATGCGCACGATGAGCACCCCCTCGATCTGTTCTGTCTTGACGTTGCTCATCGCCAGTCCTCCCCAGGAGCCCCCGCAACACGGCGCAGTCGGACCATGACGGCGTCCACTGCTTTCCTCCCCCTGATCTGAGCTTCCGTCCAACAACAGGCGTGGCGTGTCTGAGCGAGAACGAAGCCCGTATCGCTCAATGGGGCACGCCGCCAGCGATGCGTCGCCTGCGTTGGACGCGTTCTGAGCCCACAATCTGAATTACGGATGTTCTCGGCCGGAGCTCAGAACTTTTTCGTACAAAGACGCGGATTCCCGGTTTCTGGTTCGGCTGAATCCACGTTCACCCGAGTATCCTTGCCGTTGGGGCGATGTTGTCCACCCGCCGCCCGGCCAACTTGCCTCAGCCCCCGCTGAGAGCCTGCATAACGAACACGTCGCTCTCAGGAGTGAGAGGGCAGTCCCAGTCGTCCCGATTTCGCAGCAACTGTCCGTCGATGAAGATGGCTACGTGCTGCCGGATGCAGTCCTGGTCGTCGAGGAGATAACCGCGGAGTTTGGGAATCTCCGCGAAAACCTCGTCGAGTGCCGCACGGAGCGTACGTTGCCCGGTCTGCCGGGGCGGGCAGTTGAGGTGCATTGCCAGATGGGGCGTAAAGGCGATCCGTGCCATCAGTGATGGTCCCAAAGGGGCTGCACGACCACAACGGTGAGACGATAACGCGAAACCCTTCCCGTTAACGGAAGTAGAAGCGTTCGGCCGCCTTGAACAGGTCGGGATCTTCTGCCTTGATCCGGTCGAGGAACGCCTGTGCCGTCTTCGCGTATTCCGGCTGCGACTCGGCATCTTTGGGGACGGAGTCGACGGCCGCCATCATGAATCGCAGGATGTTCCGCTTGATGAAGGACTTGTCGTACTTGTCCGTGCCGTAGCGTTTCGCCAGGTCGGCGGTAATGGACCAGTCCTCCCAGCGGGCCAGATCGTTGATCGCCAGGTCGGCGACATCGGTATCGAGCATCAGCCGCATCGACTTTCGCAGACGCTCCGCCGGGACGTATTCGGGGGCGTCTGTCCAGAGAAACCGCAGCGCCTGCATGACAGCAACATGCTCGCTGAAGGGTTCCGACTTGTCCTGAAGCTTCTCGCGATCGAGGGTGTCGAGTGCCTTCTCGCCCTTGAGCATGATGTAGCCGGCCATGATGCCAT
>CAZUXX010000327.1:4147-5066 GCA_964624215.1 uncultured Planctomycetaceae bacterium | reverse complement strand
CGTGAGACGAGGAAGTCCCGCAGCACCCGTTCTCGCGCCGCTTCTCCCAGCCGTCGCGCCCGCTCCTGATCCTCAAGCAGTTCAACAATGCGGTCTGCCAGCGCCGAGCTGTCAGAGGGTGGAACAAGCAGTCCCGTCTCCCCGTCCACAATCGCGCTGTAAACCCCGCCCACGCTGGACGCAATCACCGGCCGCGCACGCACCATCGCTTCCAGCATGATCGTCCCCAGACCCTGCTTCAGCGAGGGCAGACAGTAGATGTCCATCGCCGACAGCGATGTCGAGACATCGAACACGTTCGGGACGAACGTGACAAACTCGGTCACACCCAGATCGTCACACAACCGGCGGAGGACCCGCTCTTCCGGACCTGCCCCCGCCACCAGAAACTCCACCGGGCGATAACGCGCCAGCACCAGAGGAATCGCCTGCAGAAAGAAATGCAGACCCTTCGCAGCTTCCAGCGGCCCTGCCGTTCCCACAACCGGTGTCTGATGATGTGCAAACGGAGGCTGCGTCCCATCGGTAGGAACATCGACCCCGCTGTGAATCACGGTCACCAGGTCTTCCGGTAGCCCTGTCCGTTCGAGCAGCTCCGAACGGACTGACTCACTCACCGCAATGATCTTCCGACCCCACGTCAGTTCGAACGGCAACGACTCGTGCGGGGCCAGATAATCATGCACCGACAGCACCAGGGGCCGTCGCAGACGTGCCGCCAGCCAGTTTCCCGACGGCAGCGCCGAACGCTGCTGCACATGGATCACATCCGGAGGATCGTCCTCCAGATCCCGGGCAAACCAGCTTCGCGTAAACCGGCCAAGCAGCGGTGCATTGAGGTACGGCAACTCCATCAGTTGCAGCCCCTCGCGCCGCGACGCAGGAATCAGACGCGCATCCTCACACACCACGCTCGCCT
>CAZUXX010000327.1:0-4137 GCA_964624215.1 uncultured Planctomycetaceae bacterium | reverse complement strand
TCGCCTGGAACCCCACCTCCGGAAGATGCCGGGCCAGATTGAGCGTCATCACAGAACTGCCACGGACCTGGAAACGGCCTGCGACAAGCAGCACTGACGGTCGACGGCGGGACATTCGCCGATTCTAGACCACATTCAGGCGCCGTGTAGCGTCACCGCAGCCCTTCACACCACGTGGCCACCTCGCACGCATCGCCTCTCGCTTGTTCCACCCGGTCAATGCGCTACGATTGCGACTTCCCGGATCCCAGGAGCTGTTCCAATGTCGCGTCTGATCCCCCTGTTGTTCCTGCTGATGGCTGCTTCTCCCACCCGGGGAGACGAACCACCCGCCGTCGAACGCATTCCCGGACAGACGCCCCGCAGCGTTGTCTTCATCCTCGTCGATGACCATCGCTTCGACGCCATGGGATTCATGGGACACCCCTTCCTCGAGACTCCCCACCTCGACCGCCTCGCCCGCGACGGCATCAACTTCACCAGCGCCTACGTCACCACCGCGCTCTGTTCCCCCAGTCGCGCCTCGATCCTCACCGGACAGTACGCCCACAATCACCGCGTCGTCGATAACAACAACCCGATCCCCGAAGACACCATCACCTTTCCCGAACTGCTCCAGCGCGCCGGGTACGACACCGCCTTCTTCGGCAAATGGCATATGGGAGGCGGCGACGCCAGCCCCCGGCCGGGATTTGACCGCTGGGTCAGCTTCCCCGGGCAGGGCACCTATCTCCCCTCCCGCGCCGGCCTCAACATCGACGGACGCAAAGTTCCCCAACAGGGATACATCACCGACGAAATCACCGAATACTGCACCGACTGGCTCGCGCAACGCCCCGCAGACAAACCCTTCTTCGCCTGCCTCTCACACAAGGCCGTCCACGCCAACTTTACTCCGGCCGAACGCCACCGCGGTCGCTACAAGGACGCCCCCGCCATACCGCCCCCGACGCAGGCTGCCACTCCCGAAAACCTCCAGGGCAAGCCCCGCTGGGTCCGCGACCAGCGCAACAGCTGGCATGGCGTCGACTTCCCCTACCACAGCGATCTCGACATCGCCAACTACTACCGCAACTACTGCGAAACCCTGCTCGCCGTCGACGACAGCGTCGGCCGCGTCATCGAGACCCTCGAACAACAGGGCCGACTCGACGACACCCTCATCATCTATATGGGAGACAACGGCTTCTGCTTCGGTGAGCACGGGCTGATCGACAAGCGGACCGCCTACGAAGCCTCGATGCGCGTCCCCTTCATCGCACACTGTCCGGCTCTCTTCAAAGGAGGCCAGTCCATCGACCGCGTCATCGCCAACATCGATGTCGGACCCACCATCCTCGAAGCCGCAGCAATCGCAACCCCCGGACAAATGGACGGCCGCAGCTTCCTCAAGCTGGCTCAGAACGGCGGCAAGGGTGACTGGCGCGACGCCCTCCTCTACGAGTATTACTGGGAACGCAACTTCCCCCACACTCCGACCATCCACGCCCTCCGCACGCAACGCTACAAGTACATCCACTACTTCGGCATCTGGGATACGGACGAACTGTACGACATGCAGAACGATCCCCTAGAACGCCACAACCTGATCGACGACCCCCAGCACGCCGACACCGTCCGCCAGCTCAACCGCCAGATGTTCGACATGCTCGAACAAACCGGAGGCATGTACATCCCCCTCTACCGCGACAAGGGCAGATCCCAGAACCTCAGACTCAAATCCCGCGGCCAGGCACACGATTTCCCCGAGCAGTTCTACGTCGACGAACCCGTCAACCGGAACGCGCAATAACCACCTCGCCCCCGCCAGGTCTCCACCCGGCCCCCCGCCCCCCCGCGACGCCCCCGAATCCATTCCTCCCTTGTCCCGTTTGCCAATCTTCCACATCATGCGGGGGCAGCCCTCCCGGATGTCGGGACAGACCGTTGACCAGCCTTCGACGGAGTGGAATGCGCTGATGCACTACGCCCTGAGACTGATCTGCCTGTGTCTCCTCGCCTCCGCTGCAGTGCAATCGGCAACAGCCGGTTCCAGCAGCCTGATGGACATCTCCCGTGATGGCCGCCTTCTCGCCTGTGCCAACCGCGACGACGGATCCGTCGCCCTGTTCGACCTCGACAGCCAGCAACGCACCCATCTGCTGCCCGTAGGACATCATCCCGAAGGAATCACCTTCGTCACCGACCAGCTCCTCGCAGTCGCCGTCTACGGCGACGATCTGGTGAAACTCATCGACACCCGCTCCGGCCGCGTCACCGCCGAAATCCCCGTCTTCGACGAACCGTATGGAGTCGTTGCCTCTCCCGACGGCACCCGCCTTTATGTCACCCTCGATTACCCGGGGCGACTCGTCGAAATCGACGTCGACTCGAAACAGGTCCTGCGCGAACTTTCCGTCGGCAGCTTTACACGCGGCATCGCCATGCCCCGCGACGGAAAGAGTGTCTACATCACCGAGTACTACACCGGCATCGTTCGGCAGATCGACCTCGATTCCGGCAAACCTCTCGGCGAATGGATCGGCACGCCGCAGGACAACCTCGCCAGACAGATCACGCTCCATCCCACCCGGCCCAAGGCCTACGTCCCGCATCAGCGATCGGTGGTCACAAACCCCCAGGGGGCCGGTGCCATCTTCCCCTACGTTGCCGTCATCAACACCGACGACACCGAAAACTTCAAACGCCGACGGATCCAGATGGATTCGTTCCGCGGCACCTACGTCACCGCAAACCCCTGGGAAATGGCCGTCTCACCCGACGGCCAGCACGGCGTCGTCGTCTTCAGCGGAACCAACGACGCCTTCGTCATGCATCTCCTCGACGACAATTATCGCGAACTCGAATACGCCGCCCTGCTGCAGACAGGCTCGAACCCCCGCGCCGTACAATACACCCCCGACGGATCCCGCTTCGCCATCTACAACGCCCTCGACTTCACAATCGATCTCTTCGATTCTGAAAGCCTGCGCCGGGTGGCAACCCTCGAAACCTGCGACTGCCCCCTCGACGAACAGATGCTCCTCGGCAAAAAGCTCTTCTACGTCGCTACGCAGCCGATGGTCGGACGTCGCTGGATCTCCTGCTCAAGCTGCCATCCCGACGGACAAGCCGACGGCCGCACCTGGCAGCAGCCCGAAGGCCTCCGGAACACACAATCCCTCGCGGGAATGGCGTGGACTCATCCCATTCACTGGTCCGCCGACCGCGACGAAGTCCAGGACTTCGAGCACACCATCCGCAGTCCCCTGATGCAGGGCCGCGGGCTCATCCGTGGACGCGTCAACGACGCCCTCGGCGACCCGAATCGCGGTCGCTCCCGCGAACTCGATGCCCTCGCCCGCTACGCCAATTCTCACCCGGTCCCGCTCAGCCCCTACGCCAAAAACGGACTCAGCGAAGCCGCCCGCCGCGGACAACGGATCTTCAACGACAATAAGGTCGGCTGCGCCACCTGCCACAGCGGCCCCTACCTCTGCGACTCGCAGCCCTGCGACCCCGCCGACTATCGCCTTCACGACGTCGGCACAGGCAACAGCGACCCCTCAGAAAAAATGGGTCCTCGCTACGATACGCCGACACTGATGGGGATCTATCGCACTGCCCCCTACCTGCACCACGGCAAGGCCCAGACCCTGAAAGAAGTGCTCACCACGTACAATCCCGACGATCGCCACGGACGCACCTCGCACCTCTCGGAGCAGGAACTCGACGACCTCGTCGCCTTCCTCAAATCACTCCCGTACGAGGATGTCGAACCCCTCGCGATCAAAGCGGGACTCCAGAAAGTCGTCGACTGATTACAATTCAGTCCAGACAGCGGAAAACGCTCAACGTGGCACGCCCGACCCGGCGCGCCCACAACCGAGGACCGAAGCGGATGAAGTACGTATTCTCTTTGACGCTCACAGCCCTGATGCTCGCCCTCATCGGCTGCGGCGGGGCCGAGACTCCCACTCCGGCAGACCCCGCCGAAGTCCCCGAAGCCGACGACACCATCGACCTGGGAGATCCGGGACCCCCGCCTCCCGGCCAGACCGACCCCCCCATCGAAGACGAGACCGACATAACCGGCGACGAACCGGCCAACGGTGACGTCTCACTCATCGTAACCGCCGGGAGCGGCGTTGAGAAACT
>CAZUXX010000326.1:1611-5085 GCA_964624215.1 uncultured Planctomycetaceae bacterium | reverse complement strand
TTCCGGACGTCCCTCCACTTGCCCAGGCGGAGGCTCTCAACCTGGCAATCCGGGACCGCTCGATTCGCACCTATGCCGAACCCGGTCCCGTCGATTCGCTCCTTCTGGAAGCACTTCGCCGAAGCGAAGAGTCGGTCACGGCTCCCCCGGTTCCGGCGTTCGAACCGGTCGACCTGTTCGCCGGACCTCGTGATGCCCCGCCGATCCAGACAACGCGCGCCGCGGCAATCCCGGCCCCGTTGCAGGCGGCTGCGCCTGAACGTCCTGTCCCTGTTGCGACGGCCCGGCTGACGGAGGAGCACCTCCCACGTGCGGCACCCGAGCCGGTGTATCACACGGTCCGCTCCGGTGACACGCTCAGTGGTATCGCGAAGAAGTACCTGGGAAGCGTGGCCCGCTTCCCGGAGATCTACGAAGCCAACCGCGATGTCCTGAAGAGTCCGGACGATCTTCGACTGGGAATGAAGCTGCGAATTCCGTCTGCCGAAGTGACCATCGAGTCACCGAACCGATCGGCAGCCGAACCGGCTTCCACTCCGTCCGGGGCCGACGAACGAGAACTCGGACAAACGCCGCTGACTCAGCGCGATGAGGAACCTTCGGAGGGCTCCCCCGGACAGGCGCCGGAGTCTGGGGAACCACGCGCTGCCGGCCGCTTCCGACCGGTTGGACGCCGCCAATGAGCTGCTTGAGACGGGCATCCCCCCTTGACAGGCGGACCGTTCAGAGCGGGGAGCACGCGAGAACTGGTGCGATGCTGACGGCGGCCCGCCACGGCGTGGCCGATGGCTGAAGTCCGGTCCCCGCCACTTTCATCGGATCAGCGTCTAGAACTTCGGGATCTTTGCCCGTTCCTTCTCGTCGAAGTACTTCGGATCGTAGAACCGATCGACGAACTGCATTCCGAAGCCCCAGCCACGCTCCTGTTCGGCACGCTGTGCCCACGGAGTGCCCGGGTGTTCCTTGATGATGAAGTCGTACATCTCAAGCGCCTTCTGACGCTGCTTCTCGAGTTCGGCCATATCCACGCCGGTCGCCTTCACCTGCGCCTCGGAGGGCTCGAGCATCTTGCGGGTTCTGGTCCGGTCCCAGCGGTTGGATTTGGGATCCTTCGGCACCGGTTTGTCGGCGACGTGCTTGTCGATCGCCAGCAGGAACTGGAACAGGCGCACCCGGTAGGCAAGCAACTGGGCGTACACCAGGTCGTAGGCCGCGCGCCACCGGGCATCCGGTTCGACATCCCGCTGATCGCGAATCTTCTCGAGTTCGGCAACGGCGGCGTTGATGAGCTTCATCGATCGCACGCCCCGCTGGAACGGAACCCGTCCGGCCTCCTTGAACTCTTCAAGATCGATGGGGTAGTGGTCGCGAATGTTCAGGTCCGTGTCGAATCCCTGGTGAGGATTCAGCCCGACGATGACCTGGAAGATCGTGCGACGGAACTCGCTCCTGTCGCGGTTCTGCACATATTCACGAACCGGCTCGAGGTTGGGCTCGTACTGCTTCATCCGAATGTCGTCGAACTTGCGTTCGAGTCGCGCAGCACTCCCGGCCAGATCCTTTTCTTCCGACTGCAGCATGAAGTAGATACCGCCTGACTCCTTCACGAGCCGTGCCTGCGGATACGGGGCGAAGCCGCTGCTGGCACTGTCCCAGCGGCCACCGAAACCGTCCCACTGAAGTGCTTCCGGCATCGCGGTTTCCGGTCCGCGGTCCACAGTGACCCAGTACGTCACCTTGGTTTCCGGATTCACCCAGCGGATGCGGGCGTACGGATATCCGAAGATCGCCTCGCGGCCGAGGAAATACACCGGAGACTTGTAGAGTTTCGTCTTGTCGATGACCTCTTCAAGGATCTGCGGGTCGTCACCGATCTCATCGGTCAGAACGACCACTGCCAACTTGCGTTTGGTCGAGCGGGCCTGCCTCCCGTACTCGTCAAGGACTGCCTGGATCGAATTGAACGTGAGCTCTTTTCCGCTGGCGTCATCCTCGACCCGGCCAATCGCCGCCTGAATCTCCTTCAGATCTGCAGTCGGCTTGGGCGTGAGCTTCTTGATCCCCTGTCCGAAGCTGCAAACCACCGTCTCCAGAGCGTGGTAGCGCTGATTCTTCCGCTCGGACTGTGACCTGACGATGTCAAGCTCTTCGTAGATCTTCGAGAAGTTGTCCGCGATCTCCTTGCGATCGTCCTTCAGGCTGTTGGAGGCGTCGAAGAGCCAGACGACGATCACCGGTTCTTCCCGCATCATCCGCCGCAGCTCGTGCGTCAGGCGGTGCATGGCAGCACCGTACCCTTCGACCTTGGCTCCCACCTCACCGGAAACCTCGCCTTCACCCAGGTCGACCGCGATCTCTCCAACCCCGGGAGTGGTAATCGAGGCAAACTTGGTGACATTGATCGTCGGCTTCTTGAGAACCTCGGATCGTTCGATTGCCTGTTGCGCCACCGGGTTGGCGTTGGTGCTTCCGATCGCGCCCGTGACCGTCCCGCCGGCCGTCACACTCAGGGTCTCGGAGACGGTCGTGTCGACCTGCATCTCCTGTGTGAACTCTTCCTGCTGGCGCTCATCAATAAAGACGGTCTCCACGACCATGCGCAGCGGTTCGGGCTCTCCCTGGATCGTCCACAGGAGCAGAGCCACGACCCCGATCACATGCATCACGATTGAGATGATCAGCGCAGGAGCGTATCGGAGCAGCATCAGGTTTCTCCGCGGTCGACGGCACCAAGGAATCGATCGCCCGAACTGGAAACAGTCGACGACGCACGGTCTACAAAGTCAGCGACCATGCGACCATCGCAATCGCATTCTCTGATATGGTAACAGCGGAGCGCACGAAAGGAAATTCGCCGCGCTACCAGATTCCGGCAGAATCCACCGGATCAGGACCGGCCGGAAGCACAGCCGGTCGGCAGGAAGAGCAGGGTCCAGTGGGGCCTACCATCCCGACTGGCGGACGGGAGTCACCTGGTCAATGGATTTGACGCGGATCACAAGCAGCGTCTCGACCACCTGGTCCCCCGCCTTACCGCGAAAGAAGCACGCTCCTGGCGACTCGGCCTCGTCATCAACCGACCCGAGCACCAGACTCTCCCCCTCGTTCAGTTCCACCGCGAACTGGTGGGCATACAGGGGATCGATCTGCTGGCTGCCGTCCCAGTCCCACTCCGAGTTGGTGGCGACCGGCCGCATCCGCAACTGCCCGTGGTGAATCTCCGGGAGAATCTCAAGACGGACCCAGCCGTGCTGGGATTTTTCGACCTGACACCGGATCACACAACGGGCGTTCTCGTACTGGCGAGGCTTCACCCCGTTGTCCGTTACGAACTGGACCGTGGCCTGATCTCCGAGGGTGTTACAGGGGAACCGATGTGCCAGCCCTGACGGCATCTGGTAAACGTTCCGCAGAGTCCGTTGGCCCGGGACTGCACCCGATTGTTTTTCAATCAGCGAGCGCAGCGCATACGGC
>CAZUXX010000326.1:1297-1601 GCA_964624215.1 uncultured Planctomycetaceae bacterium | reverse complement strand
AATTTGCGGGGGCAATGCCAAACTGGAATCCGTTCCGCAGAAGTTGATTTCGCTGATCCGGCGGAACTGCCGCAATCTGATCGAGATCATCCCACAGAGCCTTGCCGGCCAGGAGATCTCCCCGCGGAACCTCGATAAACGAGACTTCGATTCCAATCGCATCCTGCGGAGCGACGCGGCGGGCCGATCGCGCGGACGAGTCGTCCGATTCGTAGATCGAATCGCTGATCTGCCAGTTCAACCCCGTCAGGGGGACCAGAGCGCACCCGGCCCCGAGAGCCGTCAGCGACGACCCGACGACCAG
>CAZUXX010000326.1:0-1287 GCA_964624215.1 uncultured Planctomycetaceae bacterium | reverse complement strand
ACCAGAGTTGGCTTCCCCGGCGCATCAGTCCTGCGAGGTTCGCGGCACATGGCGGAGAGACGCGGCGTGCGCTCAATCGGACCGGTGAAAAGGTCCTTGCCGCCTCACTTCTAGTGCTGTGCCACACACAGGTCAATTCGCGGTGTCACCCGTCAGTTGCAGCCCGGCGAATGCTGCCGAACCAGACGCGGTACGCGAACGTGTCGCCCCGGTCTGCTTAAGCGGCCGCGATTCGCTGACGTCCGGGGCCGGTTCATCGAGCGACTGCCGGAGCATGACAATCTGCTGAATGAGATCCGCCTCGGTGGCCGTCAGACGTTCTGCCTGGATCTGGCCCTTCTGAACCTGCTGGTAGGTCGCGATATACTCATTGAGCGCGTCGCGAATCTCGGTCAACAGATCACCCGGTCGCAGATGGATCGGGTGGACCGTCTCACCGGCCGCCATCCGCCGCAGCGTCGCCCGGATGCGAACGATCGGTCCCGCAATGCGGTGGGTGAGCCTCAGGAGATCGATGAAGAACATCGGGAGCAGCGCCACCGCGAAGAGCGCCACCGCAGCATGCCGGGCACAGAAATCCCGGTAGAATTCGCCCAACGGCTGTACGTTCGTCGCCGCCAGGCAATGTTGGCTGTACTGAAACGCAAACAGCCCGTTCCACACCACCAGATGATACAGCAGCCAGTACGCTGCCAGGCGAAGGATCAGTCGCCCCTGGATGTTCCAGTCGACGAGAAGCTTGCTGCGCGTCTGCGGTGAATGGCCGGGCATTGTCGCCCTCCCCCGAACGTACCGATTTGCATACTGTGATTAGGCAGGTCAAGGCCCGTGTGGTAAGAGTAGACCACAATGATCTTCCAACGACGGGCGACTGCGGTGACGGCAGGTAAGGTTCCGCAGTCACGTCCGACTGGACCGTTTGCAACGAACACGCGGAGTCGAAACCGTCCGTGACGTCCCCAATTGTGACAATCTCAGATTCGCCGGCACCGTCCGAGCCGGTCCGGCCAGATTCAACGCGTTCCTCCGGGACTGCCGGGAAGGCTTCTGACGGCTGCCCGACGCCCCTTGCCTGGACCGAGGTCCTGCAACGTGTGACCGAACTCGCTGAAGACCTTGAGGTTCCGGCAGAGTGTGGTGGCATGCAGGTCCGCGCACTGGGGAAGGGTGCGCCGCTGGTCTTTCTCGGGACAGCCGCTGGCAACTCCGATCTGTTTGCGTTGACCGCGTGGCTGCTGCGGGACGAGTTCCGCTGCCTGCTTGTCGATTTTCCCGAAATTGATCGGT
>CAZUXX010000325.1:0-5086 GCA_964624215.1 uncultured Planctomycetaceae bacterium | reverse complement strand
GGTGCCGGTCGATCAGGGGAAGCAGCAGATCCCGCTCGACGAGTACAGAGAGAACCTCGACAAGCTGGTCCAGCGACTCAAACAGACCGACGCCGTGTTGATCTGGGCGTCGACGACTCCGGTTCCCCAGGGGGCGGTTGGCCGTGTCCCCGGAGACGAGGTCACCTACAACCGCACCGCCCGCGAGGTGATGGAGAAGCACGGAGTGCACATCAACGACCTGTACGCCTTCGCCAAGCCACGGCTGGAAGAGCTCCAGCGCCCGGCGGACGTGCACTTCACTGAGAAGGGATCAGCAAAGCTGGCCAAACAGGTCGTGCAGGCGATTGTCACCCTTCTGCCCAGCAAGTGAGCCGCCCGTGAACGGCACCGTCCCGGTCGGAGTCAGCGGTCGCACGTCGCTCAGAGTCCGTCCGTTGGCGCCTGCAGAGGTGCTGGATGACGCCCTGCTCCTGGTGCGGGCGCGGTTCGGCTCCTTTCTCAAGGTGTCGGTTCTGGGGTACGTGCCGATTGCGGCACCGATGTGGATCGTCGTGTCGCAGATGCAGGCGACACTGATGGAGCTGGAGGAAAAGGCTCCACGGCAGTCGTGGCAGTTTGTCCTCATTCTGTCGGCTGTCCTCGCGGTTGATGTGCTGCTCGTGAGGCAGTTTGTCCGGGGAGTTCTGATTCATTCCGGAGCAGCGGCCTACCGGGGTGAGCACCTGTCGATGCGGCGATCCGTGTCGCGGTCATTGCGGCGACTGCCGGGGGCTGCCGTGACGACGCTGCTGGCGAGCGGGCTCAGTGGACTGGCGACGCTGCTCGTCAGCAGCATTGTGGCCTTTAATGACCTGGAAGCTGGCCTGGTCGCACTGGGGGTGTTGGCTGTGATTCCTCTGGCAGTCGTGGTCGGCATCGCGACATACGTTGCCATCCCTGTCGTGCATCTTGAAGGACGCTGGCCGCTCGGAGCCGTCGGACGAAGCCTGCATCTCGTTTCCGGTTCGCTCAATGCCACGATTCTGGTTGCCGTCGTCACAACGATCGCCGGCATCGGTATCGGAATGCTCTCGGCGTTCATCGAACTGGTCTGGCTGCAGGCGGCTCTTTCGGCACTCATCTCGAGTGTGGTTCTGATCTTCGAGACGGCCTGTGAGCTAGTGCTGTATTTTTCGATGCGGGCAGAACAGGAACACCTCGATCTCGACCTGCTCGCGCGCGAGGTTGCGATCGCCGATGCGCAGGAGGTCGAAGTCCCCGCTGTCGCGCCGCTGGCACAGGATCTTTCGGCGCGATGATGTTCGGCTGGTTCAAACGTCGCCGCAGACGGGCGCTCCTGTCGCAACCCTTTCCGCAGGAGTGGGAAGACATTCTCGAGTCCGATGTCTCTCACTGGCACCGGCTGGACTTGCGCGAGCAGTCGCTGTTGCGCGACCTGGTGCAGGTCTTCGTGGCCGAGAAACACTGGGAAGGCCGCGACGGGCTACGCGTTGACGACCGGATGCGTGTGACGATCGCGGCCGGGGCCTGCCTGCTGCTCCTGGGGCGTCCCGAAGACCTGCATTTTGATCATGTGAAGTCCATCATCGTGGCGCCCGGGATGTACGAAGCCAGTCACGTCCGCACGGAGGCTGGCGGCATCGTGACCGAGTCGCTCGAAACGCGTCTGGGTGAGGCGTGGTATCGTGGCCCGGTTCTGCTTTCCTGGGAAGATGCGCTGTCGGGAATGCAGGGACGTGAGCGGGGTTTCAACGTGGTTCTGCATGAATTCGCGCATCAACTTGACATGCTCAACGGAGGTCTGGTCGACGGCACTCCACCGCTCCAGAGCCGGTCTCTCGAGCAGCGCTGGATCCGCATCTGCCAGCGCGAATTCGAGGCTCTGCAGGACCGCTGCCGGAGACGGCAGCCCGGAGTGCTGGACTGTTACGGAGGCTCAAGTCCGGCCGAATTCTTTGCGGTCGCAACCGAGGCGTTCTTCGAGCGTCCCTTTGCGATGCGGACGCATCATGAGGATCTTTACGACCTGTTTGCCACCTTCTACGGACAGGATCCTGCAGCGCGAATCGATGGCCGGTGAGCGTGACGATGGATTTGTCGCTCGCACCGGAAGCGCTGCGCTCGAAAGCAGCGCTTCCGGCGGCGGTTGTCGATCTCCGAATCGAGACTGTGACTGCCGTCGTCCGATCTATTTCTTTCGTGCCGCCTTCTTGGTGGAGACTTTCTTCTTCACGGCGGTTTTCTTGGCCGGTGCCTTCTTTCTCGCCGGTGTAGAGACGCGCTCGGGCTTTTTGACGGTCTTCGAGACCTTTCCAGACCGGGCGACTTTCTTGCGACCCAACTTACGCTTGCGTGCCCCGGAGAGCAGCTCCTCCAGGCGTTTGGGAGCCGTCGTGGGATCGATGCCTTCCTCGAGTTCCTCGTCGGTCAATACCAGTTGGTCACGATACTGCGGGTCGGTGGCGACGCACCGCAGCAGGTAACAGATCGCCGCCGCATCACTCTTGCGGACCGCACTCTTGAGATCCTCGGACGCGGAATCGAGAGTGCTGTCGGGGGCGGCCAGTCCCAGATAGACCAGCAGTCGGTGCAGCGACTGGTCGACCGGCATGACGTGCCCGCCGAGGCATTGCTGCATGACGAACTGCTTCATGAACGTCGAGGCGCGGCGGTAATTGGCCAGCTCCTTACCGGCCTGCTCGTGCGTTTTCTTCTTCAGAACGTCCAGATCGAATGCGAAATACGTTTCGAACGCCGTCTGCAGCGTGTCGCGGATCCTCAGGGCACGAAAGTCGGCCTGCTCGATGTCGCCCAGTGCCCGCTCGATTTCGGTGATCGAACTGACCCGGATCTCGTTGAGATCATGAAATTGTGAGATCAGCCGCTCGAACGCTGCCTGGGCCTCGTCGAACGTGGTGTCTTCCAGGCAGGCCGCAATCAACATGGTCTCGAGCACGGGAGCGTCGATCGTGGGAACTTTCTTCCCGTAAATCTTGCGCAGTGATGTGCTCAGCTTCTGAATGATCGCCTGGCGTTCGGAGGCTTTGAGCTTGCTGGTGGGCATTCAGTCCTACCTGGGCAACGAAAGGGTGACTTGGAATTGACAGCACGGCAGACCCGACTGCCTCAGGCGGAGGACGGATCTGGGGGAGAGCCGCCGGACGATTCGTCCGGGGCCGATCCGGAGAGGTCCGACTGATCGGCCGGGGGAGGCTCGTGGGGCTCTGCGGGGGCCCCGAGTTCTCCACGTTCGGCGAGTTCGCGCAGGATGCGCGCCGCCTCCACACTTTTCTTGACAGCATCATCGAGCTGGAACGAAAGAACCGGCGTCCAGCGCAAATCGAGGCGGTCGGCGATCCGGCGCTGCAGAAAACCCCTCGCCGAGTTCAGCCCGTGCAGGCAGAGCTTTTGCTGCTCTGCAGTGCCCAGCACAGAGACCGAGACTTTCGCCGAGCGTAAATCACCCGGAACAGTGACACTGAGCACGGTGACGTTCTGAACTCGCGGATCACGCAGTTCGAACAGGATGGCCGTGCTGACTACTTCACGGACCGCCTCGGCAACCTTTGCGGTTCTTCGGGAATTCATACCTGCACACCATCCATTGAGCGGCGTGTGTCGCGGCGGGGACTGCGGCGGCACACGTCAGGATTCGAGCGACCGCTTGCGTTCCTCGACGCGGAAGGCTTCCAGCAGGTCCCCCTCCTTAATGTCGTTGAAACCTTCCAGGCGAATCCCGCACTCCATCCCCTCGCGAACCTCGCGGACATCGTCTTTCTCGCGGCGAAGCGATGCAATCGGATAGTCGTTGAGGATCGTCTGCTCCCGGATGACGTGAACACGGTTGTTTCGTTCGATCGTTCCGTTGAGGACCCGGCATCCTGCGATGGTGCCGGTCCGGCTGATACTGAACGTCCGAAGCACCAGGGCCCGCCCCGTGGCGACTTCGACCGTTTCCGGCCTGAGCAGCCCTTCGAGGGCCTGGCGAATATCATCCGTGACGTTGTAGATGATGTTGTAACGCCGAATCTCGACCCCTTCACGACCGGCCAGGGCCAGTGCCCGGTCTTCGGGAATCACGTGGAAGGCGATGATAATTGCCCCCGACGCGGCAGCGAGATAGACGTCACTCTCGTTGACTCCCCCCACAGCCTCGTGCAGGATTCGGACCCTCACTTCATCGTGCTCGAACTTGCCCAGTTCGTGCTTGAGCGCTTCGAGTGAGCCGGGGGAATCCCCCTTGAGGATCAGTGGCAGCTCGCGAACCTGACCATCTTCGCGGGCGAAGAAGTCTTCGAGCGACTTCGGGCCACCGCGACGAGAGAGTGAGGACCTGCGGCCTTCGAATTCCCGTTGTTCGGCGACGCCACGAGCATCCTCGATTGTCTCCATGACGAAGAAGTGATCGCCGGCACTGGGGACCTCGATCAGCCCGGCCAGTTTCAGCGGTGTCGATGGTCACGCGACCTCGATCTCTTCGTCACGTTCGTTGTACATCGCACGAACGCGGCCATAGGTCGGGCCACAGAGGATGTTGTCTCCCACACGGAGGGTTCCCTGTCGGACCATCATCCACGCCAGCGGGCCGCGCCCCTCGTCGCGGAAGGCTTCCAGGCACACCCCGTCTGCGGGGATGGATTCCATCGCCTTCAGCTCCAGAAGCTCGGCCGTCAACTGAATCGTCTCAAGCAGATCGTCGACGCCGGTTCCCTGAAGTGCGGAGATCCGGACCACTTCGGTGTCGCCACCCCATTCCGACGGGAGCACTCCCTGCTGCGACAGTTCCGTCAGCACGCGCTGCTCGTTGACGTCGGGGAGATCCATTTTGTTCAGGGCGACGATGATTGGTACACCGGCGGCCTTTGCGTGCGCAATGCACTCGACCGTCTGCGGCATCACGCCGTCGTCTGCAGCAACTACCAGGACCACGATGTCGGTGACGTTGGCTCCACGAGCACGCATCTCGCCGAAGGCAGCGTGACCGGGCGTATCCACAAACGTGATCTTGCTGTCGTTGTGGGTAACCTGGTACGCCGCAATGTGCTGCGTGATCCCTCCCGCCTCGCCGGCGGCGACATTGGCCGAGCGGATGCGGTCGACCAGC
>CAZUXX010000324.1:1828-5098 GCA_964624215.1 uncultured Planctomycetaceae bacterium | reverse complement strand
GCTACGTCTGGATCCTCCGCTCCGTCCCCGAACGGGCACAGGCCCAGTTGATCGCCCGCGTCCCCGTCTACGCCCCGTCGCTGTACTTCCTCGACCGCAGCGGTGTCCCCCAGGAATCGGGCATCAACGTCGGCGACATCTGGGAATTCCGCGGCTTCATCGAAGGACTGACAAACGCTCGCGCCGTCTACAATTTCGATGTCGATACAGCCGCCCTGAAGGATCTCGACGAACTGCCGATGGAGTACAACTTCGAGGCGTTCAGAACCCATAAAGGGATCATGGGCCAGAACGTCCGCTTCTCGTTGCACTTCGTCAATCCCGAGAAGAACTACAGCGTCAAGTATCCCGCTGCGTCCGAACCGATTCAGGAGTTCGCCGCCGATCCCTCCAAACGGGTGTTGATGATCCCGCGGACCCTCAGCGCGGCGACCGGGGCCGAGATCAGTCTGCTCGGAGACGCAGAGTCCGCGCAGCAGGTCCCGGAAGAACTCGACCTCTTCGACGACATCGTCAGCAACGGGCGCCTGCAGGTCCGCGTCTCCGTCGATGATGGCGGCCAGTATCTGGGAATGGCCCGCCCCGACCTGTTCTTCCGCCTGCCCGACCGCAGCTTCACGGTCTCCTACATGAAGACCATCGTCGGCATCGGCCTGATGCTCATCCTCATCGTCGTCCTCGGCACCGCCGCGAGTACCTTTGTCAAAGGTCCCGTCGCGACGTTGCTGCTGGGCTGCTACCTGCTGATGGGCCAGTTGATGCGCGGGTACTGGGACATGTACCTCGAACAGTACCGCACCGAAGGCCGTCCCCTGGGAGGTGGACTCTTCGAATCGATCTACCGCATCCACACCCAGAACAACCAGATGACTGCACTCGAAGAGGGACGCCTCAAGGAGGCGATCGAGGCGGTCGACGAGCCAATCATCAAATGGATGGCTGCCGTCCAGAACATCATCCCCGACTTCCGGCGATTTGACGGAGTCCCCGAACTGGCGAATGGTTTTGATGTACCGTTCGACACGGTCGTCTGGCCCGCCATCCTCATCACGATCGGATTCTTGATCCCTTGTCTGCTCGTGGGCACCTGGAGCCTGCTGATGCGGGAACTGGAGGCAAAATGAGCACGCTTTCTTCTCAGCAGCGCAAACTCGCTTACATGATCGGGATCGTCCTGTTGATGGTCCCCATCGTCTGGCTCGGCCTCCCGGCCGGAGCCGATCAGGATCAGCGGATGGGGCGCCTGGCCGCAATCCGCATCGAGGAAGATCTCGGCGAAAGTACGCTCGGCAACGTCGATCCCGCCAGCAGCGTGATGAGTGTGGCCCTGTTCGGCTTCCGGGGAATTGCAGCCTCGATGCTCTGGTACCAGGCCGACGAACTGAAGTCGAAAAAGAACTGGTCCGAGCTCGAACGGACCGCCGAGTCGATCGTCCTCCTGCAGCCCCACTACGCCAAGGTCTGGGACCAGCAGGCGTGGAACCTCGCCTACAACGTCTCGGCCGAGTTCGACGACGTCCGCGACCGTTTCGCCTGGGTCAAGCGGGGAGCGAAGTTCCTCCAGCGGGGCGTGTTCCGCAACAGCAAGGTCCCCGAACTGTATCACTACATGGGTGAGTTCGTCGGTCGCAAAATGGGGTACTCCGACGAGCGGGACTTCTTCCGCAAGTTCTTCGTCAACGATCCTGACGAACGCTTCGATATCGATGGAGTCCCCGACAACGACACCAATCCCGACGACGACTACCTCGACAACACCGCCGATCCCGAACTCAATCCGCTCGGCCGCGACAACTATCTGGTCTCCCGCGACTGGTACCGTGAGTCCAACCGCGTGCTGATGGAAGAGGCCGGTGGCGTCCAGCACAAGATGGCCGACATCCTGTTCCGCGCCGCACCCTACAAGGCGACGATGGACTACGCCCGCGCTCGCTCACGCGAAGGCAAGTTCGACGCCGAGACCCGCCGCGCCTGGGCCGAAGCACACGATGCCTGGCTCAACGAATACGGCAAGTTGCGGTTCTCGACCCCCAAGGGCTGGATCATGCTCAACGCCACCACCGACGAGCTTGCCCAGCTCGCCGCCGAAGATGGCGTCACCCTCGCCGACAAGATCCATTGGCAGGCACGGGAGCAGGACCTGACCAACTACCGCTACTGGACGGTCCTCACCGAAGTCGAGCAGCAGCCCGAAATGATCGAGGCCCGGCGACTCCTCTACGAAGGCCGCCGCGTCTGGGCCGAAGAGGGGGACGCCGTCAAGGCGAATCAGCTCATGCTCGCAGGCATGGAAAAGTTCGAAAAGATCCTCAACGAGTACGAGAACGGGTTCCTCCTCAACAACGACGAGGGGAACGAGTTCATCGAGGATGCCGTCGAGGCCGTCCTTCGCTGGCGGAGCGTCAACGCCTCCCGCCGCCTGCCGGACGACTATCCCCTCAAGTCGATCTTCGAAAGCGACGACAACCGCATCACCGGCATCCGTCAGGAAGTCGAAGAGCGCGTCGCTCGTGAACTCTACGGCCGGTAGTGACATTACTGCCGCAGGGAGTGGACCCACGAGCCCCCAGGGCCGTGGTGTGCCGTGATGGCCGCCGCTCGTGCTGCGCATTGGCTCTTTGAGACGCCCGGTGCCTGCCGGGCGCCTCGCCGCCGGATCGGCGCCGTGAGCGCCTGTACCGAAAAGCGCGACCCGAAGCTGCGCCATCGTGTGCTCTCGCACCATCAGCAGTGGTTCCAGCAAGTCTGTTGTCGCTGGAGGCGGCTTCGGTCGAACGGCACGTGGACATCACTGGCACCCGCCTCAACGATTCCGGCGAAGATCCCGGGCCGTCAGTCGGATAAGATTCATCGGGGAGATCAGGCGACACTTGGCACCAGGCGCCTGCGACAACGATCCCCTCTCGATTGACGACTCCAGCGAAAGCCTCCCCGTGTCCTCTGCTGAGCAATACCTCAAGCCGGAAGTGATCCGACAGGTCAGCCGTCTCGACCTGCGGGCCCGCTTCATTGTCGAAGGATTCCTCAGCGGTCTGCATGCCTCGCCGTTTCACGGGTTCAGCGTCGAGTTCAGCGAGCACCGCCGCTACTCCACCGGCGACGACATCAAGGACATCGACTGGCTCGTCTACGCCAAAACCGATCGCTACTACATCAAGAAGTACCAGGCCGAGACAAACCTCACCGGCTACCTGCTCATGGACCTCTCCGAGAGTATGGGCTACACGTACCGGCAGGAGCTCTCGAAGTTCGACTATTCGGTCTGTCTCG
>CAZUXX010000324.1:0-1818 GCA_964624215.1 uncultured Planctomycetaceae bacterium | reverse complement strand
TCGCCGCGGCCCTGGCCTATCTGATGATCCAGCAGCAGGATCCCATCGGCCTGATGACCTTCGACGAGCAGATCCGCGCCAGCCTTCCCGCCCGCAGCAAGCGGACCCAACTGGGGAACCTCCTGGCCCTCCTCGCCCGGGCTCAACCGACCGGCAAGACCGATATCGCGGCCAACCTCCGCCGCTTCGCCGCTATGGTGCGGCACAAGTCACTGGTGATGCTCTTCTCCGATTTGCTCACCGACCCGGAGCCGGTCATCTCCGCAATCCGGATGCTGCGCTACTCCGGTCACGACGTGATCATCTTCCACGTCCTCGACGAGGCCGAGGTGAACTTCCCCTTCGACGGACTGTGCGACATGCAGGACCCCGAATCGGGTGTCCGCCAGGTCATCGACGCCTCCGCCATTCGCACCGACTATCTCGATGCACTGCGCGAATTGCGGGAGACATACCGCACCGCCTGCAGCGCCAGTGGAGCCGATTTCGTTCCTCTCGACACGAGCATGCGATTCGACACCGCACTGGTCCAGTACCTCGCGCAGCGTCGGGCACGCTTCTGATCGCGGGGGTCGGCGACAGCGAACATTCCCGCTATTTGATGAACGCGCGGCCCCCCGCGTCCGCCGGGTTCACGCCGGCCGGCTGTTCGATACTCCCCGTATCGGCAATCACCGAAAGCGCCTGCGCGAGAACGTTCGCCCCGAAATAGCTCTGCAGCGCAGTCAGCCGGTCAAGGCCGCCGCGGCCATCCTGCACCCGTGCGATTGAGTAAATCTGCGCACACGTGGTCGCGTCGATGCCCCGCTTCTGCAGTGCCGTGATCGACCGCCGCGCCTGGTCCTCCGATTCCCGCAGCCATTCAGCCAGCGCGCTCTCGTTGGTAACCCGCACAATCTGGAAGTCTTCATTCCGCTCGACCCCTAGTGAGTAGTACTTGGCCACCAGCATGGCCGAGCGCGTATGCAGATTGATTGCCGCTCCCAGCAGGCAGTACTTGGACTGCGTGGAATTCCTGATACGGCCGCTGATGGTGTAAAACTCCTCCGTCAATCCCAGGTTCGTCGTCCCGTAGTGCTCATCCACCACCCCCAGCGCCAGCTTCGCCAGCGTGTCGTTCACCGGGAACTGATCCTGCACCTTCGGCAGCTGGATCGAATTCACCACGGCCATGTTCGCCGCAGCACACTGCCGGTAGAACGATGCCAGCACCAGCGGAAGATGATTGTCCGGCAGCGGCTGTCCCCCCTCGTACGACTCGGCAATCGTGATGCAGTCCGCCGCAAACAGGCAGTTCAGCCACGACATCGTGTGGTATGCCGCTCCCAGAATGACAAACTCATCCCCCAGGTTGGGCATCAGCTGATTGAGTTCCGCCACCGTGTTTCCCAGCCGCTGGTAGCACAGGGCGGCGAAGTAGTTGTCACACGCGACCAGGTACATCGACAGCTGATCCAGCGTCCGCGGTTCGAACGCCCGCACCTGCAGCGTCGCCTTGTCGATCTGTTCGTCGAGCCACGCCGTGTCCTTCATCAGCTGCAGCATCGAGTCCCGCCCGCGATTGATGTACGTGTAGTTGTAGCGCGCGATCTCGTGAGCCGCCCAGGCGAACGCCGTCGATTGGGCCAGTTCCATAAACGCCGGCGGCAGCTGACCCGTCCGCTGCAGGGGCCCCGCCCGGTCCAGGCACGCCTGTGACTGCTGCATCAGTTGCTCGGTCGCCGCAAACTTCACGTGTTGCGGCATCGCCGCGTACTTGTCACAAGCCTGCTTCTGCAGCCGTGACCAGCGTTCGATCCGACCCTCAAATGCCGCGTT
>CAZUXX010000323.1:1945-5099 GCA_964624215.1 uncultured Planctomycetaceae bacterium | reverse complement strand
GGTCGGAACGTGGAAGCTCTTCTACCCGCGCGGGCGACGCTGGTTCCTGGTGGCCCTTCTGGGACCGGCCTGCGTACTGATTGGTTTCGCCTCGTTTTCGTCACTCCAGCTGGGTGTCCGCTATGTCCTCCCGATTCTGCCTCTGTTGATCGCGGTCGCCTCTGCCGCTGCGCCGACTGTTTCGAACTGGCCCCGGCCGCTGCGGCACAGCGTGACTGTGGTGCTGGTGGCGGCATGCCTGTCGAGTCTGCGATTTCATCCGCATCACCTTGCCTACTTTAACGAGATTGCCGGCGGCCCGGTCGGCGGTCGAGAACACCTGCTCGACTCGAACCTCGACTGGGGACAGGACCTGCATCTGGTCGCGGATGCCATGCAGCGTCACGATTTGAACGAGATCGGGCTTGTCTACTTCGGCACGATGCCGGCCGAACGTCTCGGCATTCGGTACTTCATTTCTCCGGGAAGACAACCGGCTCCCGGATGGCACGCCGTCAGCGTGAACTACGTCATGGGCCGCCCGCACCTGCTACGCGAACCGGACGGTCGTTCCCGCCCCGCGGATATCAACGAGTTCGCGTACTTCCAGCGGTTCGCCCCTGTGGAGCGGCTCGGATACTCCATCGACCTGTATTTCATTCCCGACGACCGAAAGCGGATTCACTAACGGTCGCCGGGTGGATCGCCGGGGTACTCCGTCGTCCTGGCGTCTGACCCTGCATTCTCAAGTTCGGTTGCGATCCGCAATTTGCCTGAATGACCTTCGCAGCAGGTGTCTCCCGTTTCTGATACCCCGGTGGCAGCCCTGTCTTGACGCGTATAAACTGCCTTGACGGTCGACCACTCGATCACCTCGGGGTTTTCGCACAGTTTCCGCACTCATGCAGCTCAGTCTTCTGAAGTCCAAGCTCCACATGGCGTCCGTGACCCGGACGGAGCTCTCCTATCACGGGAGTATTACGGTCGACTCCGAACTCATGGCGACAGCGGGACTTGTGCCCTACGAGAAGGTGCTGGTCAGCAACTGTGCCAATGGCGCTCGCGGAGAAACGTATGTGATTCCCGGTGAGCCGGGTGGACGCGAGATTCAGTTGAACGGTGCGATGGCCCGGATGGCCCAGCCGAGGGACCGCGTCATCATCATGTCGTTTGCCCTGCTGACTCCGGACGAAGCCGGCTCACACCAGCCGACCGTCGTGATCCTCGACGACCAGAACCGTATCGTCGAGAAGATCGCCGGCTGAGGTTCTGCGTCACTGGCGTGGGGCAGCCGGGCCGGTGTGATCTTCTGCCTGATTGTGCTTCGTGGGCACATTACTCTCGACGTCAAGGTCTCGGCCGGTACAATCGACACGCGCGTTGGAAACGTTCCGCGCGAGGGAAGTGGGAGCGTTCACCTTCCCCGGGTCTCAAAGGAGAAAGACTGTTGAATCGTGTTGCTGCACTGCTAATGGCCGCTGTTGTGGCCACTCCGCTCATCGCCGCCGATGACAAAGCCGGTTCCGATTGCCTGGCAGTCGGTTCGAAGGTTGGTGCGTTCTACGTGACCGACGTGACCGGTCCCGCCGCCGGCGACAAGCTTTGCTACCGCTGCCGATTCAAGGATCGGCCCGTCGTCAGCATCTTTGTCCGCGATGTGGATGACAATGTCGCCAAGCTCGTCAAGGAGGTCGACGAGTCGGTCGCCAAAAACGAGCAAAAGGGAATGGCCGCTTTCGTGGTCCTGCTCACCGAGAACCCCGAGGAAGACGCCAAGAAGCTGAAGGCCCTCGCCGAACAGCAGCAGATCAAGCACGTGCCGCTGACGACCTTCGACGGCGAAGCTGGCCCGCCGAGCTACAAGGTTCCGCAGGAATCGAACGTCTCGGTCATGATGTGGGTCGAAGGCACCCTGAAGGTCAACGAGAACTACAAGAAGGGCGAATTCGCCGGCGATAAGGTGGCCAACGTGGTCGAAAAGACCTCCGCCATCCTCAACTGAGTCAGCCGCGGGTTTTTCCGGATTCACAACGGCCTGGTTGCACGGTGCAGCCGGGCCGTTGTTTCTTTTCTGCCGCTGGCTGCGAAGAATAGAACTTCTCAGATTCTGTATGACCACGGCCCGTCCCGGAAACCGGGCGCTGTGTTGTCTACAATGAACCGCCCTTGTTCTGGATGAAGTCCCGCCTGAACGTGACGTCTGCTATGTCCGCGGATTCTGCTCCCGATTTCGACCGCACCGGTCAGTTGTCCGACGAACCCGCACCTCCGGAGAGTGCTCCGCCAGCGGGGGCGTCGAGCGAACCGGCACTTCCGCCCGTCGAGCCTCCCTCCGCGGGCTTCATCATTCAGCTGTTCGTGGTTCCCGCGCTGATCGTGGCAGCGGTCATTGGCGTTTATCTCCTGTTTGGGCGGCTGGCTTCGAACGAAGTCGACTGGCGTGAGCAGGTTTCGGAACTGCGAAATCCGAATCCCTCCACCCGCTGGCGTGCCGCACTGGGCCTCTCTCAGTTGCTTGAGGCAGATGCGGCCCGACGCAAAACCGCCGACTTCGGGCCGCCACTGACCGAGAATCAGGAACTGGCCGCCGAACTTGCCGGCACACTGACACTCGAGCTGCAGAATGAGCAGCCAACCGAGGACGACACGAAGCTGCTGGAATACCTGATCAAGGCGACCTCGTGGATGGACGTCCCGGCGGAAGTCATGCCGCCGTTGCTCAAGGCGATCCGGTCAGACAAGCCCGAGTGGATTCGTCAGCAGGGACTCGCCGCCATTGCCATGATCGCCGGGCGAGCCATGGAAGCCGGGCACCCGCTGGTCGACGATCAGCTCGTTCAGGATCTCACTGCTATTAGCGGCGAGTCGACCGACGTCTTGCGCAATCTTGCCGCATGGAATCTCGGTCTCGTCAAATCCGATGAGGCGTCACTGCGACTCCGGCGACTCATGAACCATCCGGATCGGTTCACCCGACTGCAGGCCGCCATTGGTCTGGCCCGGCACGGCGACTCGGCGTCGGTCAAATTCTTCGAGAACATTCTGGAAGAAGCGCAGGATCATCCATTCGATCGCACAGCCTTGCACAGCACCAGTGAGTTCGAAGCCTACTACGAGTCGTACAAGCCGGTGAAACAGGCGATGACAGCCGCCGCCGATCTCAAGGACCAGCTGG
>CAZUXX010000323.1:377-1935 GCA_964624215.1 uncultured Planctomycetaceae bacterium | reverse complement strand
CGCAACGGCAACGGTTCATCGAGCTGATTGAGCCGCTGGCGAAGGTTCCGGATGCCGAGCTGCGGCACCACGCGATTGAAAAACTCGAACTTCTGCGATCCCCGGTGCCTTCCGAGTAGACAGAAGAAACACGTCGGGACGCGACGCCGCACCATCCTCCGTCAACTCGAGTGCCTCGGCGGGGTATCCCCGAAGGGGAATTCCTCCCTCGTGTGCGGCCACTGCATCAACGAGTTGCAATCTGTCGGGGCCCCGTCCGTCGGAGGGCAGGCTCCTGCGAAGCGGTGAGGCGGGTTTTGGAGGTGGGTGTCGACCGCGGTATAGTGGAACGAGAATGTCTTCCGCAGACGGGTGTTGAAACAGCAGGTGCGAGGGGCAGGGAATGCCGCTGCAGGTCGAACCGATTGAAGAGCCGTCCCTCAACCTGACGTCGATGCTCGACATCGTGCTGCTGCTGGTGTTCTTCTTCATGGTCGGTACCCAGTTCGCCGAACCGGAAAGCCAGTACGAAATCGAACTGCCGACGGTGAGCAGTGCCGTGGAGCCTCTCACCGGAGCTCCCGATGAGCTCACCCTCTATGTCCAGCGAGACGGACAGATGTTCCTCGACGAGCGGCCTGTCTCGCCGCGGGAACTGCACAGGGAACTGGAGGCCGCCATCGGGCGCTACGCAAGACAGGTCGTCGTGATCCGGGGAGACGGAGAAGGACGTTACCAGCACGTCATGACTGGATGTCTGTCGCCGCGCCGGGGTGATGAACGTCCAGTTGGCCAACCGTATCGAGGAGGGCCAGCCGTGAGGCTTGCCGCACAACTCGATCTCTCGGCACAGGTCCCGCATCTGGCAGAAATCCTGCTGGCACTTCTGCAGCCGGTGCTGTGGCTGCTGCTGGTTCTGGGCTTTGTCCTTGCATCAGCCCATCTGCTGACAATGTTCGGCACGCGCTGGGGCGATCGCCGCGTTTCCCCCAAGGCGATGTTCTTCTCGATCATCGTGCATGCGTCCCTGGGACTTGCGGTCATTGCCATGATTCCCGAGTACCGGCGTCACGTGCTGGGGATCGGCCAGCAGGACCCGCCTCCCGTTGACGTCAAACTCATTACCTCTGCGGATCAGCCTCCTCAGGCGTCGAAGGGTGCTCCCGCCTGGGAGAAAATTCCCCGTCCGATCGCCCAGGAATTTGATCGCACGATCGCCCGTGTCACCCCTCCGGCGATCGAGAGCCTTCCCGCGCGCGAGCAGCCACTGAGTGTGCCGGACCAGCGGCCCTCAGAGACCCCGCATCTTGCTCCCGCTCCACCTGTCACTCCCGAACTCGCCTCAGCAACGGCGTCACGCGAGCAACGCCCGGTCGACATCGCCCCCGAGATGCCGGCCACAACGGGAGAACGTCGCGTCGACCCTGCGATTCCTGAACCCGAATTGGCGCGAACTCCGACTCCGGAGCTTCAGCCGACCGAGGACTTCGTCACCCGGCCGGTTCCGCCAGCCCCTCTCGAGCCGGCCCCCCGTCCGAACGAGGAGATACCATTAGCCGCGACGACATCGGGTGCGCGG
>CAZUXX010000323.1:0-367 GCA_964624215.1 uncultured Planctomycetaceae bacterium | reverse complement strand
CCCTCGGCAAGGGCACCCGCCCCGGCTCCGTTCGAGATACCGACCGAGGCCTCCCCGGGGACCCGCGAATCACCCGCGATCTCTCCCTCGGAACCCCGACCGGCACGCTCCCGAACCGAACTCGCCCGACTGCCTGACGAGGATCTGCTTGCGCCGTCTCGTTCCGGACTGTTGAGCGGCACACCGATGCCCGAGCCGACTCCCGAACGCCAGCGGAAGGCCAGAGGCGAGGATCCGCCCTTGCCGGGTGCCTATCAGGCAGCGATCGCACCAACCGAACTGGCGTCCCTTGATCTGGGCAGCCGTGTTCCCCCCGCGTTTCAGGTCCGAACGGACCAGGACCGCAAGGACGAAGCGATCCGCAAGT
>CAZUXX010000322.1:507-5102 GCA_964624215.1 uncultured Planctomycetaceae bacterium | reverse complement strand
CGGTCGGTTCGGCAGGAAAGGGCAGGGGACCTCCCGCGGTGCCTTGTGGCTGCCTGTGACGAGGTGATGCCTGAACCGCTGGAGTCGGAAGCGGCGAACGACAGGACACCTCGTGTCGCGTGTGCAGCGAGACTGCTGACTGTTGCCGGTGCGACATGGCCCGTATGCTGGGAGCACCCAGATGCTTCCCATTCTGAACCTTGAGGAGTCATTCCATGTTGCGGCCTGCTGTTGTCCTGTCCCTGTGTGTGTTGTGTGTGCCATTTGCCCGGGCGGCAGAGACGCCCGGGAAAGCCCCCCCGGTCGAAGGTGAGTACCAGACGCTGTTCAATGGACAGGATCTGAGCGGCTGGGACGGCGATCCGCAGTTGTGGTCCGTCCGCGATGGCGTCATCCACGGAGAAACCACTCCGGAGAACCCGGCGAAGGGGAATACCTTCCTGATCTGGCAGGGGGGGACCGTGAAGGATTTTGAACTTCGACTGTCCTTCCGCTGCAATGCGACCAACAATTCCGGAATCCAGTACCGCTCCAGGCACATCACCGAAGGGAATCCGAGAAACAAGTGGGTCGTGCGGGGTTACCAGCACGAGATTCGCAATGAAGAGAAATTGCCGAATGTTGCCGGCTTCATCTACGACGAAGGGGGTAAGCGTGGCCGCATTTGCCTTGTCGGGGAGCGGGCGAGCTGGGAGCCGGACGGCAAGCGTGTGATTTCCAACGATCTGATCTCGGCTGAGGAATTCAAGGAACTGTTCAATCTGGATGACTGGAACGACGTGGTGATCGTTGCGCGGGGGAACCACATCCGTCACTATCTGAACGGGCGGCTGGTCCTCGACTTCACGGATAATGCTCCCGACCTGGCATTGACTGAGGGAGTACTGGCCCTGCAGCTTCATGCAGGCAAGCCGATGTGGGTCGAGTTCAAGGACATCAAGCTGAAGTGGGTTGTGTTCGACGGCAGGATTCCGTCAACTGTCGGAGGTGGCAGCCAGAACCGTGACGCGACAGGCGGTCGTGTCCGGCTGCCCGCCAGGGATGAGCCAACGAGTCTTGCATGCCATTTCGCGAGTTCGACCCCGACGCCTTCTTTCGTGCGGCCTGGGGAACGGTCCGGATCGCACGACCAGTTCGCTACCCGCTGTTTACATTCGGCGAGACGGAGTTGCCGTACTATCTCGTCGTCGATTCGGAGAAGCCGCGCGAGCCGGTGACGATCAGTCAGGGGGAGGTGAAGATCACCCGGCCGCTGATCATCACTCCGGAGAATGCTGGCGCCCAGTTTCAGAATTTCTTCGATGAAGGGGAGGAGTACGAAGGGATCGTCGACTTCCTGATGACCCGCTCGGCGGCGTTTCGCAATCTGCAACTGGCCAATCACCAGACCGCTTCGCGGATTGTCAGTGACAGTGTGGACGAGGCGGTCCACAAGCTGAACCGGCAGCTCGATTCGGAGGAAGAAGACCGCATCGCGGTGCTGACGGCCCCGTACGGTCTGGGGGGTGTGGCGGTGCTCAAGTATGCTGCGGACCGCGTCTTCCAGAGTGCGGAGAGCAATATCCAGGAGCTGCGGGAACGCGGGTTTCTGGATTTCTGAGGTGCCGCCTGGCAATCGCGAGCCGTCGGGGAAAACGCCCAGGTCCGGCTCGGCACCGCAGGGAAGACGGGTTCATTCTGCCAAGACGCGAACCAGGATCCGTCCACGGACGTTGCCTTTCAGGATCTGCTCGACCCCGTTCCCAACGTCGTCGAGCGCGATCTCGTGCGCCAGCGTCTCGAGCTTGTTACATCGCCACTCACCGGCAAGTCGATCCCAGATTTTCAGCCGTTCACTCATCGGACATTTGGCGGAGTCGATGCCTTCGAGCCGCACGCCACGAAGAAGAAACGGAAACACGGTGAGGCTGAGTTCAACTCCACCCACCAGCCCGCACGCGGCGACGCATCCCCGATGGGCAACGGAGCGGAGCAGGGTACTCAGGGTGCGACCTCCTACTGTGTCGACGGCGGCTGCCCAGCGTGATGAGAGCATCGGACGTGGTGAATCGTCCTGAACCTCTTCCCGTGAGACGACGTCCCTTGCCCCCAGCGATCGCAACCAGTCCCAGTGGTCCCGCTTTCCCGAGGATGCGATCACTTCGTACCCCCGGGCTGCGAGAAGACAGATGGCGATCGATCCGACGCCGCCGGTGGCACCGGTGACGACAACCGGTCCGCGGTCCGGCGTGATCTCCTGTCGTTGCAGTGCGAGAAGGCATTGCGCAGCGGTGAACCCGGCGGTACCGAGAATCATGGCATCGCGAAGTGTCAGACCGGCAGGACAGGGGACGACCCACTCGGCAGGGACGCGAATCAGTTCTGACCAGCCGCCCCACCGCGGCGCGCCCAATTCGTACCCGGTGACGAGGACCGGCTGTCCCGGTTGAATATGCTCCACGCGCGACTCAACGACAGTCCCGGCCGCGTCAATTCCCGGGACGTGCGGGAGAGGCCCGGCAACGGCGCGCCGGCCGATGGCTGCGAGTGCATCCTTGTAGTTCACCGAGGACCACTCCACACGAATGAGGAAGTCTCCGGGTGGAAGGTCATCGACGGGCATTGCGCGGGTTGTGGAGAGGCCTCAGGCGTTCCCCGGACTGTGAATCGACAGATTTGAGAACGGTCGCGGGATCGCTCAATCACCTGAATACCTGCAGTCCAACGGTCTGGTGGCCCGGCGTTGTCAGGATCCGGCTCATCCTCTCTTTACGGCCCCGGACAGGCCTACGTACACTTTGAGTTCGAATCGCGGTCCTCGAGCTGGATCGACGACCGGAAGGATTCCAGTGCGGCGCGGGTCTCAGGGAAGGGGCGAACAGGGATGTGGTACGACGTCGTCGTGGTCGGGCTTCTCTTGTTCTTCGCGGTTCGGGGCGCCAGCCGGGGGCTGGTCTGGCAGGTGGCCGGGATTGCCGGCATTGTCCTCTGCCTGACATTTGCTGAAACGATTTCCGCTGCCGTCGGTCCGCAGGTTCCCCTGGAACCACCACTCAATCACTGGGTGGTGATGTTCGGGGCCTACCTGTTCTTCTCGTTCCTCGCGTTCGGCTTTGCGCGCGTCCTCAACGAGTGGATCGAGAAGTCAGGGATGGAACACTTCAACCGGCACATCGGGGCCGTGTTCGGGCTGCTCAAGGGAATCGTGCTGTGCCTGGTTCTGACGTACTTCGTGGTGACACTCTCTCCGAAGTCGCGCGAAGCCCTGCGGGAATCCCGGACGGGATACGCCGCGGCAATCATCATGGACCGGTTGCATCCCATCATGCCGGAGAAACTGCACGACGCTTTGGGGAAGTACATTCATCAGCTCGACAGCGACGACATGGATCTGCATGCCCACAAGCATGACCATGACCACCATCATCATCACCACGGTGACGAATCCGGACTCGCCGGTGATGGAATCGACCTGGGCGGAGCGTCGCCGCTGCCAGACTCGTGGAACCAGACCGGAACGACGAGCGGTGAAAGCGGCTCTGCCATTGATCAGTTTCTGGCGCGGTTGCCCCAGACCGTCAGCGAGGAGTTGCGATCGTCGCTGAGGCGGTCCCTGGAGGCGACTCCGGCGTCTGAGCGGTCAGCACTGCAGCAGCAGATTCTGGACACGGTCTCACGGACCCGGCCGGAAGATTTGCCAAGGCTGCGACAACTGATCAACGAGGGCTTCACACTGCGGGAGTCGCTCTCGCACTGGATGAACAGCTTTGCCCCTCCGCCTGTCGAGTCGCCCGCGACGCAGTCGGACGATCAGCTACGCGAACTGACGGTCGAGATTTCGAAGGCGTTCTCGAGCATCCCTCCGGTTCAGGTGCAGATTCAGGAGGACATCATCCGGCGACTGTCGGGGCTTCCGGGAGACGTGGGTCTCGCGGTGCTGACTGACTGGCGACGCGACCTGTGGGCTCCGGAGGCTGACGATCCGGATCCGCAGACGGATGCCAATTCGCCTTTGGAGAATCGCATCCAGCGTCAGCTCAAGGCGCGGGGATACCCGGCCAGTCAGGCAAACGGGCAACCCGGATACGGGTCGCTGAACTGATGCCGCTTCGTGCCTGCGAGAGGACGAGCCGATGCCTGCATCGAGGGACGCATCAGCAGCGTTCCGCGAGGCCTCTGGAGCGTCTCATCCTGACCGGCAAGGAGGCCGCGGGCCGGACATCCTGCTTGCAGGGAGCGATGTACGGCCCCCGGGGACGGACACGGGAAATAGTGACAGAGGCTCAAAACCGCGTGAAACCCGGGGATTTGGCCCCCCTCCAACGTCCGATAATGTCCGTTATGTTCAATTCGAGCCCGAGCGGGTTCTGCGAGGAAGTTGCGGTGGGCGCCCCGTCCGGCGGGGATCGCCAGGCCGTCAGCATGGGCCTTGAGGACGTTTCAGCCTACCGCCGGGGGGAGATCATTCCAAGAGGACTTCCCGGCGAAGAGTCTTGAGCCGCGGACGTGGCGTGCCCTGAGGGCACGGGTGGGCACTGCCGACTGGCGGGATCGGGTCCCACGCTCAGTGTGCTCGCCTTGAGTGGCGGGGGCGGCGGAGAGAGTGCCCCGCCCCG
>CAZUXX010000322.1:0-497 GCA_964624215.1 uncultured Planctomycetaceae bacterium | reverse complement strand
GCCGCCGGGAAGCCCGGGGGACTGTCTGCGCTCCCCGGGGGGGAGCTGTCACTCGGAGGCTTCCGCGATTCGCTCCTCGAAGACGCCGATCCGGCGAAACTTCTGGTACCGGTGCTCCAGGAGTTCGTCCTCCGGCAGGCCACCGAGTTTCTTCAGCGCTGCCGAGAGCGATGCTTTCAGCGAGGCGGCCATCTTGCGATGGTCGCGGTGAGCGCCACCGAGCGGCTCGGGGATGACTTCGTCGACCACCCCGAGTTCCAGGAGGTTGCGGCTGGTGAACCGCAGGGCCGCGGCTGCCTTGTCGGCGTGGCGCGGATGTTTCCACAGGATGCCCGCACATCCTTCGGGGCTGATCACCGAGTAGTAGGCAAACTCGAGGATGGCCACGTGATCCCCGATCCCGATGCCCAGTGCCCCGCCGCTGCCACCTTCACCAATCACGACACAGACGACCGGCGTGCGGATGCGGGACATCTCGCGCAGGTTGTACGCGATCT
>CAZUXX010000321.1:0-5115 GCA_964624215.1 uncultured Planctomycetaceae bacterium | reverse complement strand
GCCACCCGGGTCAAACGCCCGCGAACTCTGGACACATCGCATCGGCTCCCTCTTTCTCGATGCCTACGGACGTCCCGACCCCAATCAGGACCCCCCCTGCGAACGCGTCGTCGAACCCACGGTCGTGCAGACCCTGCACCTCATGAACAGTCAGCGGCTGATGGAACACATCAGCAACAACCAGGCTCGCCCCGCAAAGCTGGCAGAAAGCGATCGCACCCCGAAAGAACTGATCGAGGAAATCTATCTCTGGGTCTATTCACGACGACCAACAGAGAAAGAATTGCAGATCAGTCTCGGTTTATACGAGAATGAAGAAGTCAGCCCCCGTCAGGCAACCGAAGACCTGCTGTGGACTCTGGTCAACACACCGGAGTTCGTCTTCAAAGACTGAATCCCCACCGGCACCGTTGAGTGCGCGAACACCCCCGGCCTCGGGACACCGCCGGGCCCACCCCACTGGACCTTCCCTGAACCCGGTTCCGCAGACATCCCCGTTTGCCGAACCTTCCTACCACGTGCAGAGCTATGTTCCGTTCCACAAGTCACGGCCACATCACTCGACGCGACAGCCTTCGTCTCGGTTTGACTGCCGCCCTGGGCGCCGGATTCGCCGACCTGCTCCGGCTCCGGTCCCTCGCCGCGACCACCAGCTCGGCTTCACCCGCCGCCAAGAGCTGCATCCTCATCTGGCTGGATGGCGGCCCGACGCACTACGAAACCTTCGACCCCAAACCAGCTGCTCCTTCCGAGATTCGCGGAGAGTTCTTCCCCATCGAGACCAGCGTCCCCGGGGTGCAGTTCTCCGAACACCTGCCCGGACTCGCAGCCATCGCCGACAAGCTGGCAGTCGTCCGCTCGATCCGTCATGACCAGGGGAACCACGGCGCCGGCAATCACTATATGATGACCGGCGCTCCACCGCGGATTCCCGTCGGCTGCGGGGCCTTTGTCAGCTTCCATCCCAGCCTCGGGTCCGTCACCGCCCATCAGCGTGGCTCGGCCGGAGCGCTCCCCGGATATTTCTCCATTCCCCAGATGTCCCGCTCCGGCGGACCCAACTTCCTCGGAGCACAGTACGCCCCGTTCGTTGTTCCGAACGATCCCAACAGCTCCTCCTTCCGCGTGCGGGATGTCGCTCTGCCCGGCGGACTGCCGCAGGATCGATTCGATCGCCGTCGCGGTGTCCGTGCCCGGCTCGATCAGCTCCCCCGCTTCAAAGAAGCGGCAGCCGCCGATCCGGTACTGGCCATCGATGACTACCTCCAGCAGAGTTTCGACCTGATGTCCTCACCCACGGCTCAGGCAGCTCTCGATATTCATCGGGAGCCCGACGAGGTTCGCGAGCGCTACGGCCGCAACGCCTTCGGACAGCGTGCCCTCCTCGCCCGCCGACTCGTCGAGGCCGGAGTCCCGTTCGTCACTCTCTACAACGGCGGCTGGGACCATCACCGCGGCCTGTTCGATTCGTGCAAGAAGAGACTGCCCGAGATCGACCGGACCGTCTCCGCACTCATTGCCGACCTCGACGAACGTGGCATTCTCGACGAAACGCTGGTCGTCATGCTCGGCGAGTTCGGTCGCACTCCCAAAATCAACAAGGATGCCGGACGCGACCACTGGTCCAATGCGATGTCCGTTCTCTTCGCAGGCGGCAAAACGCCCGGCGGACAGGTCGTCGGCGCGACCGATCCCCACGGGTACTCGGCCGTCGACCGGGTCCTCTCTCCCGAGAATTTCGCATCGACGATCTACGCCAAGCTCGGCATCGATCCGGGACTGATGCTCTACTCCCCGCAGGGCCGCCCGGTACACATCGTCAGCGATCCCACGCCCATCACCGAACTGATGGGCTGACCCTTCTTCGAACTCCCGGCTTACCGCCGGGGATCTTCGGAGGAGACTTCGCACGCAGACAGTCCCGGCGGGGCGGGCCGATCGGTCCGCCCCGCCGAAGACCCCTGCAGCAGTCCGGTTCCCTCCCGAAAACTTCATCCCGGATACGACGCCTTCTGTAATCGCAAAAACGGCTGTCATCCCCGGCCATCTCCCGGAGATCACCGCCACGCGAGTCCTGACAGACGCCAGCGGCTAACCCATGCAGTACCCGACTTCTCCACTGCTCCGGATGTCCGTAGCGGCCTGTCTGTTGTTTCTCGCCGCGCCCACGCTGGCGGCGCCGCCCGCCGTGACTCGTGTCTCTCCAGCCGGAGTCCGGCAGGGCACAACCGCCACGCTCGGCCTGGTCGGAAAGCTCAACTCCCGACCGGTCTCCGTCTGGTGCTCCCGCGAAGACATCACACTCGCCATCAGCGAAGAGAAAGAGGAGTTGACTGTCACCGTCCCCGACGACGCCACTCCCGGGCGCTGCTGGCTGCGGCTTTATAACGCCGAGGGAGCCACCGACCTGATTCCGCTCCATATCGGACTGCTGACAGAAATTGTCGAAAGCGAGCCCAACAACCGTGTCTCGGAAGCAACCTCCGTCCCGGAGCTTCCGGCCACAGCCAGCGGCGTGCTGCATCGTGGCGGCGAAGTCGATATGTACTCCGTCGCCGTCAATGCGGGGCAGACACTGATCGCCGCGGTCGACGCCCGCGAGGCGATCGGCTCACCGATGGATCCGGTCCTCCAGATCGTCTCGGAATCCGGCTTCGTTCTCGAGCAGAACGACGACTGGCATGGGGTCGATCCGCTCATCGCCTACACCTCACCCACCGACCAGCGTCTCTGTGTCCGGATCTTCGCCTTCCCGTCGACCCCCAACAGCTCGATCAGCTTCGCCGGCGGAAGCGACTACGTCTATCGCCTCACACTCACAACAGGCCCGTTCATTTCACACGTGATCGGCGGCAACGAGCCACCGCAGCTCGTGGGCTGGAATCTCCACGACTCTCCTGCCGATCCCCGGGCGATCCCCGGCTTCCATCACTCTCTGCAACTGGAACCGCTGGGACCGCGTCCCGACCGCTCATCGGAAGACGAGCCGTTCCCGATCACTCGCGGACAGACCCTCAGCGGAATCATCCGCTCCGAGGGCGCCACGGAAGACTGGAGGCTCGCCGGAACAAAGGGAGAAACGCTGCGGTTTCAAGTCGTCGCCCTCGACAAATATTCCCCGCTTGACCCCGTCCTTCGCATCACCGACACCGCCGGCAAGTCCCTCCGGGAACTCGACGACATCTCGCGAACCAATCGCGATATCAACTTCACCTGGAAGGTGCCCGACGACGGAGACTACACCGTCTCCATCCGCGACCGCTTCGGTCGTGGTGGAGAGCGGTTCGTCTACGAGTTGACGATTGATACCCCGCAGCCCTCTGTCGAACTGTCCGTCGAGGCGTCGCACTTCACCCTGAAGGACAAGCGGGAGATCCCCGTCACGATCGAACGCACAGGCTTCGATCGGCCCCTCACGATCTCCGTCGAGGACCTCCCCGAAGGAGTGTCGGCAGAGCCCGTGACCTCGGAACCAAAGGGAGACAGCAGCAAGAAGGTCACGCTCACACTCCGGGCCGAATCGGCGACTCCCTTCCAGGGACCGCTCCGAATCATCGCCCGGAGTCCCGAAAGCGAGGAGGTCCTGACTCCCGCCGCACCCTCCCCGCTTCCGCGGGGGAAGGTCACTGACCTCTGGCTCACGGTGACGCAGTAGGCGCCTGCCGGAGCACGTCCACAAGCCACACGGCTCGCCGCCCGCTGCGATCGGGCGATTCTGCACCCAAAGTTCGTCGACAGAACCCCTCGCAGAAGGCAGTTCCGGCATTCGCCTGCCACACGGAACCACGCGCCGCAAGATTCGTCTTGACCTTCAGAGTGGCTCCGCGCGACAACACATCTCCCGCTCATCTGCACGGCTGAATTCGACCGTCTGCCTTCCCCTCACACGGGACGCCCGGACTCCCGATCAGCGTCAGACTGCAGGCGGCACGGTGGAACTGGACGGAGCGAGTGATGGATCGCTATGTGGGGCTGGGACTCTGCCTGCTCATCATCGGTGCGACAGGCTGCACGAGCGCGAAGACAACCAACACAGCGCGCACCTCGACGGAACAGTTGCTGATCTCGAACGCCATTGATGGCGCGCTCGACAAGGTCAACTTCGCTCCCTTCGCCGGTGCCACGGTCTTCGTCGACGAAAAGTACGTCGACGGGGTCGACTCGAAGTATCTCATCGCCTCGGTCCGTCACCGGATCGCCATGGCCGGTGGCAGAACCGTCGACAGCCGGGACGATGCCGATGTTCTGGTGGAACTCCGTACCGGTGGCATCGGTACCGTCACCAGCGAATCGTTCATCGGCACACCCGAAATCGCCCTCCCGGGGGCCCTGACCCTCCCCGAAATGCGCGTCATCGAGCGCTCGCGGCAAAGCGGGACCGCCAAGATCGGACTGGTCGCCTACGACAACCGCACACGCGAGATCCTGGGAACCGGCGGAATCACACTCGCAGAAGCCGACGACAACAACTGGTTCGTCGCAGGAGTCGGACCCTGGCGGCAGGGAACCGTCAAGGAAGAGATCCAGACCCGCACTGCCGTCAATGCGTCGTTCAGCTCTCCACGCATCCCCGCACAGGTCGCCTTCGAAGGAGCCAAACCCATAAACCCCCAACCGGACGGCGACGCACCGGCCAACGACGTGCAGTACGCTTCTGTCCCGCTCGAACCCCGGCCCGAGGATCGCCCGGCTCCCCCTCCACGCTGATGTGGCCACCTCCCGGCGGCGCAGGCCGTGCATCCCCGAGCGTCGCCCGCCGGCAGTCTCCGCAAGTTCAGATCAGCTCCCGCATGGGCTCTGTGTGATCCAGCAGAAACTGGGGCCGACCGGTCAGGTCCGTCAGCGTGATGGCGTCCGGATCAATCCCCAGGTGACGATACAACGTCGCCAGCACCTCTCCAAAGTGCACCGGACGGTCCACGATGTCCGCTCCCAATCGATCGGTCGCACCGATCAACTGGCCAGTGCGGAAACCTCCTCCGGCCAGCAGGCCACCACCGACACGTGGCCAGTGATCCCGTCCCGCATCCGCATTGATCCGCGGAGTCCGGCCGAACTCGCCCCAGGCGACGACCGCCACATCCTCCGCCAATCCTCGCTCGTGCAGGTCCTCAA